>JBBSLN010000083.1:0-7681 GCA_038255205.1 Flavobacteriales bacterium | reverse complement strand
TATATTATCTATTTTTGTTGAAAACGTCATAACAATGTTAAAAGTTGGTGTTCTTGGTGCTGGTCACCTTGGAAAAATTCATTTGAGATTGCTCAATCAATCGGAAAAATTTGAACTTATCGGATTTCATGATGCTGACGAGGCCAACGGGGGAAAAGTGGAAGCTGAGTATGGTTATAAATATTTTGAATCCATTGAAGCTCTCATCGATGCGGTTGATGTGGTAGACATCGTAACACCCACCCTTTCTCACTATGATTGTGCCAAGTTGGCCATCACGAAAGGGAAGCATATCTTTATAGAGAAACCCATCACAAATACCGTTGAAGAAGCAGAAACCATCAGAACTCTGGTGGCAGAACATAACGTTAAAGGACAAGTGGGACATGTAGAGCGTTTCAATCCGGCATTCAAAGCGATTAAAGATCAAATTCATAATCCTATGTTCATAGAGACGCATCGTCTCGCAGAGTTCAATCCGCGCGGAACTGATGTTCCGGTGGTTTTGGATTTGATGATTCATGATATCGATATCATATTAAGTGTCGTCAATAGTAAGGTGAAACATATTTCTGCCAGTGGTGTTTCGGTAATCAGTGATACGCCAGATATTGCCAATGCCCGAATTGAATTTGTAAATGGTTGTGTAGCCAATTTAACAGCTAGCCGTATCTCTTTGAAAAGTATGCGCAAAACACGATTCTTCCAAAAGGATGCCTACATTTCAGTGGATTTCCTTGAAAAGAAATGTGAAGTTGTAAAGATGAAAGACGCACCTATAAATCCAGGAGATTTTGACATGATACTTCAAAATGCGGAAGGTGTCAAGAAACAAATCTATTTTGACAATCCAGAAATTCAAGCCAGTAATGCGATTTTAGATGAGTTGGAAACATTTGCCGATGCCATTAATAATAATACGAAACCAGTCGTGACACTTCATGATGGAACGGAAGCTTTGCGTGTTGCCAATATGATTATTGATCAGTTTTAAAAATGCCCATCCCAACCTTCCCAAAGAGAAGGATTCGCGATGGAAAAAAATTATTGTATAACAAATAAATTACCCGAAACAGTTCCCTTTCCTTTGGAAAGGGTTAGGGATAGGCTTATGAAAAACGTCGCAGTTATTGGAGCAGGCACCATGGGAAATGGAATTGCACATACCTTTGCGCAAAGCGGATTTAAAGTACAATTGATAGATCTTAACGAAGCTTCACTCCTAAAAGGTATAGACACTATCACCAAGAACCTAGACCGAATGGTCGCCAAAGAAACAATCACAGAAGCTCAAAAACAGGAAACTCTAGCAAACATTACTACTTTCACTGATGTTACTGAAGGAGTTGAATACGCGAGTCTGGTTGTAGAAGCCGCCACCGAAGATGTCGATTTAAAACTTAAAATATTCAAGCAATTGGATGAAGCCTGTTCGGACGACACGATTTTGGCAACGAACACATCGTCTATTTCAATTACCCAAATCGCCGCCGCCACCTCACGACCAAAACAAGTGATTGGAATGCACTTTATGAATCCTGTACCGATTATGAAATTGGTTGAAATCATCCGAGGTTATAATACCAGTGATGAAGTCACCAAAACAATTATGGATTTATCTAAAAAGTTGGGAAAAGTTCCGACAGAAGTCAATGACTATCCTGGATTTGTCGCCAATCGTATTTTAATGCCAATGTTGAACGAATCCATCGAAACACTTTATAATGGAGTGGCTGGTGTTGAGGAAATCGACACAGTTATGAAACTCGGTATGGCTCACCCAATGGGACCATTGCAATTGGCAGATTTCATCGGTCTTGATGTATGTCTTTCTATTCTAAATGTGATGTATGAAGGCTTTAAAAATCCAAAATATGCACCTTGTCCTTTATTGGTTAATATGGTAAGGGCAGGAAAACTAGGCGTTAAGTCTGGCGAAGGTTTTTATGATTATTCTGAAAGTCGTAAAGCTGAGAAAGTTTCTTCACGGTTTCAATAATCAATTTTTCAATCTTAAAAAACAACGATATAGAATATTTTCATAGCTTTATAAAAATTTGCAACAATGGAAACATTTCGAATTGAAATACTCAATCCTAAAGCATTAAACATCTTAAAAGATTTAGCTGAATTGAAGTTAATCAAAATCCAAAAAGATGATAATAAATCAGATTTTACTGATTTGGTCAAAAAATTGAGAAAACAGTCCAAAAACGGCATCTCCTTTGATGAAATCACAAATTTGGTCGATGAGGTTAGGTTATCCCGTTATGGAAAATAAAAGGACAATCCTAGACACCAACCTATGGATTAGCTTTCTGATTACAAATCAATTCACTGAACTTGACGGATTAATTGAGACCGATAAAATAATATTGATTTTCTCGGATGAGCTACTTGTAGAATTTATTGATGTAGTTAGTCGACCTAATTTCAAAAAATATTTCACTCACAAGAAGGTTGAAAAAATTCTTTCGTACTTTGATCTTAAGGTCAACTTATAACAGTATTTTCTAATGAAAAGATTTGCCGTGACCATAAAGATGACTTTTTATTGAACCTGTCCATCGATACTAAAGCGAATTGTTTAGTTACTGGCGATAAAGATTTATTGGTCTTGGGAGAAATTAGAAACACGAAAATATTGACTTTTAAACAATTTATAGAAGATTTCAAATAAAAAGCTTATTGCTATTAAGTAGTTGCAATGCATAATAAATTTCCAACTAAAGACTGCAAACTGAACACTGAACACTAAATAAAAATGGCAAAAATCATCCCATTCAAAGCAGTACGACCTACACGAGACAAAGTGAGCCTCGTGGCTTCTCGTTCGTATCAAAGCTATACCAAAGAGCAATTGGAATCGCGCTTACGAGATAATCCATTTTCGTTTTTGCACATTGTCAATCCTGGTTATAAATATGACAAGGAAATTTCAGGGGAAGCTCGATATAATTTGGTGCGAAACCGTTATATGGAATTTATTGAAGATGGCATTTTTGTAAAGGATGAAACTGCTTGCTATTATGTGTACAAAATTGTCGATAGAGATAAACAGGTGTTCAATGGCATAGTGGCCGCCACTAGTGCAGAAGACTATGAAAATGATGTCATTAAAAAGCATGAAAATACCATTGAAAATCGCGAAATCATCTTCAAAGAATACTTAATAACGGTAGGTTTTAATGCAGAACCTGTACTCCTCACATATCCAGACAATGACATTATTGCGGAGATTATTAACAATGCTCAAAAGGAACGTGCCGAATTTGAATTCACCACCACTTATAGGGATACTCATTACCTATGGAAAGTAGATGAAATGGCTCTAGTCGAAAAAATTCGAAATGAATTTGAGCAAATGCGCACTGTTTATATTGCCGATGGCCACCATCGTTCTGCCTCGTCGTATTTATTATATAAAGATATGAAGGCGAATAATCCAAACCATAAAGGTGATGAACATTACAACTTCTTTATGAGTTATCTCTTACCAGAATCTGATTTGAAAATCCATGAGTTCAATCGGATTGTCAAGGATTTAAACGGATTGTCAAAAGAAGAGTTTCTCATACATTTAGACACGTTATTTCGTATTGAGAATAGAGGAAAAATGCCTTACAAACCTTCAAAAAAACATCACTTTAGCATGTATTTGGATGGCGAATTCTATTCATTGTATTTGCGAAAAAATGGTTATGAAATTGAGACTTCTTTAGATGCGCTAGATGCACAAATTCTTTATAAAACCATTTTGCAACCTATTTTAGGAATTAAGGATTCACGTAATGATAATCGAATGTCTTACATCAACGGCAAAAAAGATATTGTAAATATGAAAGAAAGCGTTGATAGTGGTCTATTTGCGGTTGGCTTTGGAATGCTTCCAGTAAACATGGAAGAGATGAAACAAATCGCAGATGACGGACTTAAAATGCCCCCAAAAAGCACTTTTATTGAACCGAAGTTGCGAAGTGGTGTGACGATTTATGAATTTTGAGAGAAGTTAGAAGTGAGAAGTTCGAAGTTAGAAGTTAGAAGTTAGAAGTTAGAAAAATTAATAATGAAATGTCGATACAACAAAATATTCAAGAGATAATAAAATCGATTCCAGATGATGTAACTTTGGTTGCTGTTTCTAAGACAAAACCTGTTTCAGACCTTATGGAAGCTTATGAAGTCGGACAACGTATTTTTGGAGAGAACAAAATCCAGGAAATGGTTGAGAAACATGAAGCGATGCCAAAAGATATCGAGTGGCATATGATAGGTCATGTGCAACGGAACAAAATCAAATACATGGCAGAATTCGTAAATTTGATCCATGGGGTTGACAGTTTAAAACTTTTGAAAGAAATCAATAAACAGGCAAAAAAACATGATCGAGCCATTGATTGTTT
The DNA here is from genome assembly GCA_038255205.1 of Flavobacteriales bacterium. Taxonomy (GTDB): domain Bacteria; phylum Bacteroidota; class Bacteroidia; order Flavobacteriales; family Flavobacteriaceae; genus JBPOFM01. The sequence continues at coordinate 3,278 of JBBSLN010000083.1, read as the reverse complement.
GCTTCAAATAAAAATAGCGGAGGAAGATTCTAAATTTGGAATGTCTGCAGACGAAGCCACAGAAATTTTGAAATCAAAAGAATTTTCAGAATTAAAAAACGTTTGTGTAAAAGGAGTCATGGGAATGGCAACTTTTACTGATAATCAAGATCAGATTAAAAAGGAATTTTCATTTTTAAAAACTACATTTGACGAACTGAAAAATCTGCAAACTGCAAACTGTAAACTGCGAACTGTCAGCATGGGCATGAGTGGTGACTATGATATGGGAATTGAATGCGGCAGCACGATGATTCGGTTAGGAAGCAGTATTTTTGGAGAACGTGATTATTAGTGTTCAGTGTTCAGTGTTCAGTGTTCAGTAAAAATTAAAAAAAAATATTCGTGTATTCGTGGCAAAACTATGAACTACATACAATAAACAAATAAACATACAAGATTTACGCAATATTAGACATAGAAACCACAGGTGGCAAGTACAATGAAGAAGGTATTACGGAAATTGCAATCTACAAATTTGATGGTCATACAACTGTTGACCAATTTATAAGCCTTGTCAATCCTGAACGCGAAATCCAGCCTTTTGTAGTGAACCTTACAGGCATCAACAGTAATATGCTGCGTACCGCACCAAAATTCTACGAAGTTGCAAAACGCATTGTGGAGATTACTGAAGATTGTATTGTGGTGGCGCACAATTCCGAATTTGATTATCGCATACTTCGTACTGAATTCAACCGTCTTGGTTTTGACTATAAAAGAAAAACGTTATGCACGGTCGATTTGGCTAAACTGCTCATTCCTGACCAGGCGTCTTACAGTTTAGGAAAATTGACACGTTCTTTGGGAATCCCAGTGAGTGATAGGCACAGAGCTTCTGGAGATGCGATGGCGACGGTCAAATTATTTAAGATGTTACTCGCAAAGGATGTTCAGAAAGTCATCATCCAAGATGCTGTAAAAGCGGAGCCAAAATTTAAAATGGAGCCCAATCTCAAATCGATTATTGAAGACCTTCCCTCAATCACTGGTGTTTATTATGTTCATAATGCACAAGGAGAGGTAATCTATATCGGTAAAAGTAAAAACATTAAAAACCGCGTCAATCAACATTTTACGAGCACCAGCAACAAATCCAAAAAAATGCAGGTCCATGTTGCGGCGGTTACCTATGAAGCTGCAGGTAACGAATTAGTGGCACTTCTAAAGGAAAGCGAAGAAATAAAGCGAATCAAACCTGTTCACAATAGAGCAATGCAGAGAGCTATTTTTACCCATGCGCTCTATAGTTTTGTGGACGAAAATGATTATATCAATTTCAAAATTGAGAAGGCTGACGGCAGAAAGAAATCGATAACCACCTTTTCGAATGCTCAAAGCGCAAAAAGTTTTGTTCACAAAGCGGTTGACAATTACCAATTATGCCAAAAGCTTTCAGGCGTGTACAACACGAAAAAAAGTTGCTTTAAATATGATATCAACGAATGCTTAGGCGCCTGTATCCAAGAAGAAAACCCCGAAACTTATAATAAGAGAGCATTAAAATTAATTCATGACAATTCATACGAATCTCTAGACCTCGCCATTATCGACAGAGGACGCGAGGTCGATGAACGCAGTGTGATACTTATTAAAAATGGCATATTCAAAGGATTGGGGTATATCAATTTAAATTATCAAGTGAATAATATCAATGTGTTGGAAACTCTAATCACACCCATGGAAAATAATAGGGACACGCAACACATCATTCAAAGTTATTTAAGAAGAAACAAAAAAATCAAAATTATTAGGCTTACGACAAGAGCGGAAAAAACCTAGAATTTTTAGTACTTTTAAATAGTATGGAGAAATTAGAATCAAAAGAGAAAAAGTGGAAAGCAAAACTTCATGAAATCATTTATGAAGCTGACACTCCTGAAGGCAAACTTTTTGATGTCGTCCTATTGATTGCCATTATTGCAAGTATTGCTTTAGTTATGCTTGAAAGTATTAGAGGCTTTGATACCAAATACCATAATTTTCTCAATATTTCCGAATGGATTATTACAATTCTTTTCACTGCCGAGTATATTGCCCGAATCATTTCGGTAAAAAGACCATGGAAATATATTTTTAGTTTTTATGGTGTGGTGGATTTTTTATCCACGATACCTAAATACTTATCATTAATTTTTGTTGGAACCCATGCTTTAGTAGCACTACGAGCCTTAAGGTTGTTGCGGATCTTTCGAATATTGAAATTGGCACGTTATCTTGGAGCTTCAAATATGCTTGTAGGCGCCTTAAAAGCAAGCCGTGCCAAAATTATGGTCTTTCTTTTTGCGGTACTTATCCTTTGCGTTATTTTTGGAACGATTATGTATCTCGTGGAAGGTGAAGCAAGCGGTTTCAGCAGCATACCTGTTAGTGTCTATTGGTGTATCGTAACTCTTACTACTGTTGGCTTTGGAGATATTGCTCCGGTAACACCTTTTGGGCAATTTTTAGCTGCAATTATTATGATTGTTGGTTATGGTATCATTGCGGTTCCCACCGGAATTGTTTCAGCTGAATATTCTGCACAAGGTAAGCCTATGAGCAATGAGGCTAATAAACCTAGCCAACCCCCCGTCCATCTCAATTCTCAATCTTGTTCGAGTTGTGCTACTGGAGGACATAAGGACAATGCAAAATATTGTTTTAAATGTGGGCATTTTTTAGAGGATTATTCCTAGATAAAAATGTCAATAGAAAAGCATAAAATTCAGATAGAAAATCCTTCAAATTAAATTCAAAAGTTAAGTATTGAACAACAAAACACTCCTAAGTATCGTTGGTCCCACTGCAATCGGTAAAACCGCTTTGAGCATTCTACTCGCCAATCATTTTAATACCGACATCATTTCTGCCGACTCTCGACAGTTTTATAGAGAAATGTCTATCGGTACTGCTGCTCCTTCTCCATCTGACTTAGTTTCTACCAAGCACCATTTTATTCATCACAAATCAATTGAAGAGGATTATAACGTAGGAGCATTTGAAAAAGACGCCATTGAAGTGTTGGACAGTTTATTTCTAACCAAAGATGTCGTCGTTATGGTGGGAGGTTCTGGTCTGTATATCGACGCAGTGACTAAAGGTTTAGATAATTTCCCCGAAATTGATTCTAGTGTAAGGGAAGTATTAAACCTAGAACTTGAGACCAAAGGCCTAACATATTTGCAAGATCAAGTGAAGCTATTAGATATGGATTCTTATCGCACAATTGCGGTTGATAATCCGCATCGTGTCATAAG
>JBBSLN010000082.1:0-7709 GCA_038255205.1 Flavobacteriales bacterium | reverse complement strand
GACGAATTGGTTTCACGATTGAATTTGCTTAAAGATGGTAACCAAATCGAATTGAGCAAAGAAGACATCCGAAACATCGAAACTATCTTGAAGCGTGCCGATTTGGTAAAATTTGCAAAGTCTGCTCCGGATGTGGAGTTGGCAAAAATCGATAGAAATACGATTGATTTAGAAATCGACCATGTAAAGGAAGCCTTGCCAGAACCTACCGAAGAAGAAAAACTCCTCAACCAGCAATATAAAGAAGAACAAAAACGCAAAAAGAAGCGTCGAAAAATTATTACGACCGTTGTTATCGGTATTTTTTTAGTGTTCGCCACGTTCACAGGTTTTGTGATTAAATATGGTTATGACTTTGTAAAAGATTCGATTGTCGGCAATGACAGCAAGGAATTATTGGAAGGCGAGTGGGTCAATAGTGCGTACGGAATTCCTCCGGTTTACATATCAACTCCAGAAGTGTTGCAGCGTTCAGAATCAAAAGAAATCAACGAAAACGCACAGGCCAAAACAACAATTTTTAGTTATGGTACCATTTTGAGCGATATTAACATTGCAGTAACCACAAGTAAATTGAACATTCCAGATTCGATGTCGGTGGATGTCAAAGCTGCTGTGGAAGGTGTTATGAAACAATTTGAAAACAATGGTGTCAAAAACCTGATTACAATGCAAGAAAAGTTTGTAACACCAAATAATCAGGAAGGATTAAAAGTTTATGGAACGGCTGATTTTCCACAGCCATTGAGTTCGGATTTACAAAAAGGGAAGTACACCATTCTATTATTTACCACCAAAAACATCCTGCAAATAGTAGTTTTGGGCTGGAAGGAAGATGACGTTTATGCCGACCAAATTATGGAGCGCATTTTGAATTCGGTAGAACTTAAAAAGGAAGAATGATGTTTGAAGGAATCGAATTTTTAAATAAACAGTTTTTTTGGTTGTTCTTGTTATTACCATTGGCGATTCTTTGGTATGTTCTCAAGCAAAACAGACAAACAGCCGAACTTCGTATGTCAACTATCAAGGGCTTTAAACTAACCAATAGTTGGCTGCCAAAAGCAAAACATTTATTGTTCGTACTGCGAATTCTGGCACTCGCATTATTGATTACAGCGATGGCAACACCAAGAACAGTCGATGTGTCTTCAAAAACCAAGACCACCAGAGGTATAGATATTGTCATGGCAATCGACGTCTCCGCAAGTATGCTTGCAAAAGATTTATTACCAAACCGTTTGGAAGCCTTAAAAAATGTCGCAGCAGATTTCATTAAGGACAGACCAAACGATCGCATAGGAATTGTGGAGTATGCGGGCGAGAGTTATACTAAAACACCGATTACTAGTGATAAAGCCATTGTGTTACGTTCACTTGAGGATGTCAGATATAATACGATTATTGATGGAGGAACAGCCATTGGAATGGGTCTTGGTACATCAGTCAACCGATTGAAAGATAGCAAAGCGAAGAGTAAAGTCATCATCTTATTGACGGACGGTGTTAACAATTCAGGTCAGATAGACCCAACAACAGCGAGCAATTTGGCTGTCGAATACGGCATAAAAGTCTATACAATCGGATTGGGGACCAATGGAATGGCGCTTTCGCCAATAGGAATTCTACCGAACGGAAGTTTTCAATACGGAAGGATTCAGGTGGAGATTGACGAAGCTTTGCTAAAACAAATTGCCAAAGTTACAGGCGGGCGCTATTTCCGTGCTACAAACAATAAGAAGTTGGAGGAAATCTACGAGGAAATCAACAAACTTGAAAAAACAGACGTAGAGGAATTCAAATTTTATAATTACGAAGAAAAATATAGACCATTATTATTGTTGGCTTTAGGATTATTGCTTTTGGAATTTTTAATGAGAGCGACGGTTTTTAGGAGTTTTAATTAGAACCAAGAACCAAGATCCAAGACAAAAGTAATTAAAACACAGAGAAAAGAAAAAAGACTAAAAAACATTCGTGTATTCGTGGTAAAACCGCAAACGGAAGACTGCTTAATGCCTACTGAATACTGCCGACTGTAAACTGAAGACTAAAAAATGTATCAATTAGAGGAAAAAATATGGTTTTGGGTTTTGGGAATTATTCCGATAGTTCTGCTCATTTTTCTGTTGCTCCAATTTTGGAAACACAGAGCACAGAAACGATTTTCAAACAATTCAATGTTCAGAAAATTGAGCCCAAACACGTCCTTATTCAAATCCATTTTGAAAGTGGTCGTGTTGTGCTTGGCATTTTTCTTTTTGGCAATAGCTTTAGTCAACCCAAAAATCGGAACAAAATTAGAAACTGTTAAACGTGAAGGTGTCGATATAGTCTTTGCAGTGGATGTTTCAAAAAGTATGCTGGCAGAAGATGTGGCGCCTAACCGATTGGATAAAGCAAAGCAATTGGTCACACAGATCATCAACAATTTGGCGAGTGATCGAGTGGGAATTATTGCTTATGCTGGAAAAGCATTTCCTCAATTGCCAATTACCACTGATTACGGATCTGCTAAAATGTTCCTCCAAAGCATGAATACAGATATGTTATCTTCGCAAGGGACTGCAATCAACGAAGCCATCAATTTGGCAAAAACCTATTATGATGATGACGAACAAACAAATCGTGTGTTGATTATCATTTCCGATGGAGAGGACCACAGCAACGTTTCAGGGAAAGTAGCGGAAGAGGCTTCAGAGGAAGGTATTCGAATTTTCACCATTGGTGTCGGAACTGCAAAAGGAGACCGAATTCCAGAAAAACAAAATGGTGTTGTTCTTAACTATAAAAAAGACAACAATGGAGAAACAGTCATCACACGGCTCGACGAAGAAACCTTGAAAACCATTGCAAATGAAGCAAATGGCGTTTATATAAACGGAAATAAAACAAGTGTGGTAGTCAATGAAATTGGTGAAATTCTAAATAAAATGGATAAAACGGAATTTGAAGCCAAGCAATTTGCTGATTTCGAATCACAATTCCAATGGTTTTTGGGAGCGGCAATATTCTTCCTTTTCATAGACATCTTTTTCCTTGAAAGAAAAACAGCATGGTTGAAACGATTGAATTTGTTCAACGAAAACCTTTAAGATTTTTGATTTATGAATTCGAATTACAACTTTGTGAGCGCGTTACTTTGCGTTCTTTGCGCTTGACCTTGCGCCTTTGCGGTTAAAAGAACGTTAAAGATGCATGTTTATGGCATATTTTAAGAAAAAATTATAACAAGTATATTCTTGATTTTTTAGTTTTATAAATTATTTGCAATGAGAACATTACTAACCATATTCCTAATATTCACTAGCGTCCTCTCTTTTTCACAAGATAAAGAGAAAGAGGCGCAGGATCTATTGACCCAAAAGAAAGCCAATAACTTTGTACACCAAGCAAATGAGTTGGTTAGTGAAGACAAATACGTCGCTGCCGAAATGGAATATCGAAAAGCCATTTCCGAGCAACCAAATAACGTTGCAGGAACTTATAACCTTGGTAATTCCTATTATAAAAAAGGAAATTATGATGAAGCATTATTTCGCCAACAACAAGCAGCAAAAAACGCAACCGATAAGGCAGATAAGCATAAAGCATTTCACAATATTGGTAATATCTTGATGAAAAACAAACAATGCAAAGAAGCTGTCGAGGCCTATAAAAGCGCATTGAGAAACGACCCAACTGATGAAGAAACCCGTTATAATTTAGTGGTTGCTAAAGAATGCGCCGAACAGCAAAAAGACGACGAAGACAAAAATAAGGACAAGGACAAAAAGGACGACAACAAAGACGACCAGGATAAGAAAGACCAAGATCAAAAAGATAAGGACAAAGGCGACCAAGATAAAAAAGAAGGCGACGACCAAAAAGATAAAGGCGAACCTAAAGACGATAAGAAAAACCCTGAAAAAGGCGACGACAAAAAAGAACCACAACAGCCACAACCGGGACAATTATCACCACAGCAAATTAAAAACCTCTTGGAAGCCATGAATAACCAAGAACAAAAAACACAAGAGAAAATCAATGCCGAAAAGCAAAAAGGCGTGAAGGTTCGAACTGATAAAGATTGGTAAAAGGACTTACGAATTACGATTTACGAATTTGGATTTTTTTAATCGTAAATCGTAACTCAAAAATCGTAATAATATAAAATGAGATTCATCAAATACATATCACTATTCCTAATCCTCATTAGCACAGGACTCGTTTCTGCTCAAATAAAGTTTGAAGCGAAATTGAGCAAAAACAAATTAGGTGTGAACGAGCGTTTGCGCGTGGATTTTGAAATGAACAAGGATGGCGACAATTTCAATCCGCCAAATTTTGATAATTTTCAGGTAGTTGGTGGTCCCACTCAATTTGTTAATCAATCTTGGGTAAATGGCGTACGTTCTTTCGCTAAAACTTATACTTATTTTTTGACACCAAAAAAAACTGGAAAACTTACAATTGGTCAGGCTTCCATCGAAATTGATGGTGAAACGTATAAAACCGTTCCTGTAGCAGTGGAAATCACTTCGGCAGTTCAAAGACCTAATGATCCAGACAATGCTGTTGGCGTTGCTGATGATAACATCCATTTAGTTGCTGAAATTTCCAAAACCAATCCCTATCTCAACGAAGCGATTACAGTGGTTTATAAGCTATATGTATCTCCAAATACAGGTGTGAGCAATTGGCGCGAAATCGATAATCCTAAATACAATTCCTTCTGGAGTCAGAATATCGACATGAAGGGGATGAAAGTTGAGAATGGAACGTATAATGGTAAAGAATATCGCTATGTGGTTTTAAGAAAAACAGTTTTATATCCGCAGAAAACAGGAAAGTTAGAAATCGAACCATTAAGTCTCGATTTGACTGTTGAAGTTCCAACCAACCGACGCGATATTTTTGGAGGCCGATTGATGACCCAAGTACATAAGACGGTTTCGGCTGGAAGCAAGTCCATTAATGTCAAGTCATTACCTGAACAAGGGAAGCCAGCTGATTTTACAGGTGCTGTAGGAGATTTTAGTTTTAAGGTAACGACTTCCAAAACCGATTTGAACGCGACCGAATCACTAAATGCAACCGTACAAGTTTCAGGAAATGGGAATTTAAAATTATTTCAGCTCCCAAAATTGACATTACCAAGTTCGTTAGAGGTTTATGAACCAGAACACGACGAAAATGTCAGAACTGATTTAAACGGGATGCAAGGAAGTATCTCGGATGATTATACTATTGTGCCACAGTTCAAAGGTAAATATCCTGTCAAAAGCATCAGTTTTTCATATTTCGATTTGAAGTCTGAACGCTATAAAACCATCACTTCAGGCGATATTGTAATTGATGTATTAGAAGGGCCTACGAATGCTTCAACATCTGATAACAATTTTGTGACCTCTGGAAACGGGAAACAACGCGTTGTGATGAGCGATAATCAGTTCGCATTTGTCAAAACAGATCCAAACTTTGCATCCATAAAACCAGAATACTTCTTTAATACAAACTTGTTTTGGGCATCCTTAATAACACCGTTGTTATTGATTCCTTTGGCAATTGTATTGAGACGGAAGAAACATGAACGTGATGCTGATGTGTATGGAAATAAAATAAGAAAAGCAGACAGATTAGCTAAAAAGTATTTGGGCGAAGCTAAAAAGGCTTTAGGCAAGAAAGAAGAATTTTATGTCGCTTTGGAAAAAGCCTTACACAATTATTTGAAAGCAAAATTGCATATTGAAACCAGCGAAATGAGCAAAGAGCGCATCAGCACCTTATTAAGTCAAAAAGGCGTTGACGCCGAAACAATCACTGAATTTTCGGGAATATTGAAAAACTGCGAACTCGCGCGATACACACCAATTACAAATGTGGAAATGCAAACTGATTATGATAGAGCAGCGAACACAATTTCGATTATTGATAAAGAAATAAAATAGAAAAAAAACCTGCAAGTTAATCGTAACCTGCAAGGTTTTCAAAACCTTGTAGGTTTAAAATAGACTTGTAGGTTTAAAATAGATATGAAGCATTTAATTTACATAGCAACATTCCTAATAACTGGACTCACTTTTGCCCAAAACGAAACACTTTTTGAGCAAGGCAACAAGCTATACAACGAAGGCAACTACGAGGAAGCAATTACGAAATATGAAAGTATAATAGATAATGGCCAACATTCCGCTGAATTGTATTTCAATTTAGGAAACGCTCACTACAAGCTGAATCATATTGCACCAAGCATTTATAACTACGAAAAAGCCTTACTTTTAAAGCCGAATGACCAAGAAATAAAAAACAACATCGGTTTTGCAAGAAACATGACGATTGACGCAGTTGAAACTATTCCCGAAGTCGGTTTTTCAAAATTTGTAAATAACACTTCAAAAAAAATGTCCTTTGAACAATGGGGATTCTCTGCCATCGCATTGGTCGTATTGTTCGTGATTTTGTTTTTGACTTATTACTTTGCATATGCTTCAGGACGAAAACGTTTAGCTTTTATAGGAAGTATGGCATCTCTGATTTTAGCCTTTGTCGCTCTGGCATTTGCCTTTCATAATTATGGATTGATGGAAAATGACCGTCCAGCAATCGTATTTGCCCAAGAAACGCAAGTCAAAAGTGAACCAAATCTTCGCAGTAGTGAAGCATTTGTGCTACATGAAGGCACAAAAGTGCAGGTTTTGGACACGGTCAATAATTGGAAAAAAATAAAACTTGCCGACGGTAAAACTGGTTGGATACCCCAAGAGGACATAAAGCTGTTGAATATTTTTTAAATAGTATTTATCAAAATATCAGTGTTCATTACTTATATTTGTATCTTACAGAAAAACCAACAATGTTTAAAACCATCGTATCTTCATTATTTTTGATATTATTTTTGGGGTTTATTTCAGCTCCAACGATAATTCATTCTATTGATCATACGATAGATATATCTTTTTTCTATTCGGTTTCCGAGGAAGAAGAAAGAGAACATAATACGATTAAAAATTTAGAAATCATTACTTCTGATTTCAATACTTCAGAACTTTTATTCACTTCAAAATCAACAGTGAATCCAATAGGATATAACTTCAAAACATATCCTAAACCACATCTCAATCTTATTTCTCCGCCTCCGGAACAAAGCATTTTATAAATCAGATTTAGGGTTTACTAACCCAAAAATTAAGTATAATTATCTCTTTCTATAATTAGAAAGGATCTAACCGACTTTTATAAAATGTTTAAACATATCAAAAGTGACTTACCAGCGAGTATAGTCGTATTTTTCGTTGCATTACCATTATGTCTTGGTATCGCTTTAGCAAGTGGAGCACCACTTTTTTCAGGATTAATAGCAGGAATTGTTGGCGGAGTTGTCGTTGGCGCCTTAAGTGGCTCTAAAATTGGCGTCAGTGGTCCAGCAGCAGGTTTAGCGGCAATTGTATTAACCGCGATTGGCACGCTTGGAGGTTATGAAAACTTTTTAGTAGCCGTTGTTCTAGGCGGAGTCATTCAGTTACTATTTGGCGTTCTAAAAGCAGGTATCATTGGATATTATTTTCCTTCGTCAGTGATAAAAGGAATGTTGACAGGCATTGGAATCATTATCATCTTAAAACAGATTCCGCACTTTTTTGGCTATGATTCAGACCCAGAAGGGTCGTTGACATTTAGTCAGATGGGTGGTGAAAATACGTTTTCCGAATTGATAAATATGTTCGATT
>JBBSLN010000081.1:0-7715 GCA_038255205.1 Flavobacteriales bacterium | reverse complement strand
TGTTTCATTTCGCCACTCATCTGCTTCATTTTTTTTCCAGCCGCTTTTTGCTTTTTCTGGGCGTCTTGTTGTTTTTGCTCGGAACCTTTCTGGTTGTTTTGTTCTTCGTTCTGCTCCTTCTGCTCTAGATCTTCAGTGGCGTCTTCTTGGTCTTTTTCAATCTCCTTTTCGGCCTCTTTATCTTGAGGAACGTCCAATGGCTTTTTTAATTCCTTATTTTCCTTTTGAAGTGATTCCATGTCTTTTTTGAATTCTTCAAATTTCTTATTGAGTTCTTCCTGCTTTTCCTTTGTATTCTCTTCTTTCGATTCTTTGGAAAGCTTGTCTTGTTCATCAGCCAACTTATCCAATTCATCCAAAAGCTTCTCTGCTTTTTTGGCTACATAATAACGTTTAGTCAATTCCAATAATTGCTCAAGGCTTTTTTGTTTATTCTTGTTCTGCTTCGCCAATTGCTCAAGCTTTTCACTCAACTCTTCCTTTTCTATTTTATCTTGAAGCTTCTCGAGCTCCTCAAGAAGTTTTTCATCCCTTTTGAGCTGCTCTTCATTGTCTTTAAGCCGCTCTTTTAAATCTTCCTTAAATTCGTCTTTCAGTTCATTTTCAGGCTGGAAGTTTTCGAGATTCTCCTTCAATTTTTTATTGAAGTTCTTCATCATTTCTTCCTGCTGCTTTTGACGCTGCAAAAAGTTTTCAAATTTCTTCTTATCATTGAAATTGAGTTCATTCTTTTCCTTTTGGGTTTTGGAAAGCTCTTTTAGTTGTTGCTCCTGTTCTTTCAGCCTATCAAACGATTTACCCATATCCTTAATGGTTTCATTTTGTTCTTTTAGCTGTTTTTGTCCTTCTTCGTCTTTGGTTAACTTCCTGTACGTAAACACATTACTTTTAACGCTTTTATAATTGTGAATCGCATCATTATCGAAGACTTGGAAATACAATTCGTAATTAACGCCTTCTTCCAATTCCAAATTATTTGGAAAAGCAGTCACAAATTCATCGAAATTTCCTGAAGCAATTGGCATTTTTTGAATGGATTTATTCTCTTCTGTTCTTGACGGATAATAAACTAATTGCAATTTACTCAAACCATAATCGTCACTGATTTGTCCATAAAAATACAGTGTTTGATTGTCGAGCGAATCTTTCTCCATTTTAATGTTCAATTCCGGATAATCGTCTCGGATGACATTAATGGAGAATGCCAAATTCTCGTAATCTTTTAACTTTTCATTACTGGTGGATATGTTGTAATCAAAATTTTGATAGATGCGTTTTGAGGCCTCAAACTTACCTCCTTCAATATTTTTGAACTGAACAGTATCATTGGCATAAAGCGATACATCGTCAGTAAAGCGTGTATTGATTTTCCAAGTAACATTGGTGCCTTCTGGAATCGTTGCACTTCCAATGCTTTTTAGGGTTTCGTCCTGTTTATTGATATAGGATGGATAATCCAAAACCATTTCAAAATTGACCAATGTTGGCACTTTCACCACATCCAGATTGTAGCCCTTCGACCTAACTTCATTGGCCGATAGGTTGAAATCAATACCATCTTTGGGCTGTGCGAACACATATTCAAATTCTCCCGGTGCTTTTTGCTGCAAGAAATAAGTTTCGCCATTATAATGGATTTGTGCATTTTCCGGAGTAACTGTTCCTGCCGTTTTGACCAATAATTTGTAATCTTTATTTTCAATGGCTTGTAGATTCTCATTCAACACGAAAAACTGAAAAGGCGCAGGTGGTTCATAGGCGGTTTTATAATTGACCACACGCTCATAACTATCGCTAAACCAATTGAAATGACCCGTAAAGTAGGTCAATAGCAAAACCACAATCGGAATTGCAGCATATTTCAAGTATTTAACATTCCGGTTAAAATTGACTGCCAACTTGAATGGAATCGGTTGTAGTTCTAAAGACTTTTGTTCGATACTTGCCAATAACAACTCCGATTCAGTGGTTCCAACATTTCGTGATTTCAACTGAAGCACATTCAACAATTTATCATTGACTTCAGGAAAGTGCTTGCCGATGATTATAGAGGCGTCTTCATAATTGATGCCCTTTTGTAATTTGAATAATTTCGCCAATGGAACGGCAATAAATTTGAGAAACAAAGCCAATTCAACCACAATAAATACCCAAAATAAAATAGCTCGGGCTGTTGGGTTGAGCCATAAAACGTATTCAATAAAAAGAGTCAACAAAAAATACAATAATCCAATCGCAAAAAACAAAATGGCGCCTTTGAGCAGTTCATTTGTGTAATAACGCTTGATGAATTGCTCTAGTTTAGTTTGTATAGTTGTGAAATTGTTCAACATTGATTAATTTAACTGACTAAACTACAATTTTATTTTTGTGTATAATTGTCTAAATTTGATAAGGTTGTGTTAATTTCGAGGAATTAACCCTTGTTTCAGATAAAACTATGAAAGATTTAAAATATTTAACCGCCTTCTCTATTCCGATAATGGCATTTATTGGTTTGTATTTACAAGGGATGTTCTCATTCCTAACTCCGATTTATGCATTTGTTTTAATTCCTATTTTGGAGCTTTTGTTTCCAGTGGACACTTATAATATTACCGAAGATGAGTCTCAAAACCGTTTGAAAAACAAAGTGTTTGATTGGTTACTATATTTGAACTTACCGATTGTTTATGCTCTCGTAGCAGTTTCATTGGTCGTAGTAACAACAACGCCACTTGAAACTTATGAATATATCGGATTGATTCTTTCCGTCGGAATTGTTTTAGGCGTCAATGGCATCAATGTCGCTCACGAATTGGGACATCGGCAAACGACCAATGAGCGGTTTATTGGAAAAGCATTATTACTGCCATCGCTATACATGCACTTTTATATTGAGCACAATTTTGGGCATCATTTACATGCAGCGACCAAGGAAGACCCAGCAACAGCAAGGTACAATCAGACCGTTTATGGTTTTTGGGTGACGTCTGTTTTTCGCCAATATGTAAGTGCTTGGAACATCCAGAATCGACTTCTAAAGACTAACGGGCAATCCTTTTTCTCCTTGAAGAATGATATGTTTTGGTATTCGATTTTACAGCTGGCATATTTGGGAATTGCTTTTATAATTTTCGGTGCGACAGGTTTTATATTCGCGCTTTTTGCAGGAATCACTGGCTTTATTTTATTGGAAACCGTAAATTATATTGAACATTATGGATTATTGCGCTCTAAAATGCCTTCTGGTCGTTACGAGCGTGTGCAAGAAGTTCATTCCTGGAATTCCAATCATGTCATTGGCAGAATTGTCTTATATGAATTGACACGTCATAGTGACCATCATTATAAGACCTCCAAAAAATATCAAATCTTGGATTGTCACGATAAAAGTCCGCAAATGCCTTATGGTTACCCCACTTCGATGGTGATGGCAATGTTTCCTCCTTTATGGTTCGCAGTAATGAATAAGAGGATTCCTCGTGAAATGATTACTACATAGTTTTCCATCGCAGTCGCAGTTTACGGTTTTTGTGGAACTTTGAACTTTAATTCTTGAACTTTGAATTTCAAAAAATTATCTTTGTAATTCAAACCAAAAAAAATGACCAAAGCTGTTCGTGTGCGTTTTGCACCAAGTCCTACTGGACCCTTACATATTGGTGGTGTTCGCACTGCGCTTTTCAACTATCTATTTGCTAAAAAACATAATGGCACGTTCATCCTACGTATTGAAGACACCGACCAAAACCGCTATGTCGAAGGTGCTGAAAAGTATATTGTAGATTCCTTGAATTGGTGTAATATTCCTTTTGATGAAGGCCCCGGGAAAAACGAAAAATTTGGTCCTTACAGACAAAGCGAACGCAAGGATTTATATAAAAAATACGCAGAACAACTGATTGCTTCTGACAATGCTTATTATGCTTTTGATACCGCCGAAAGTCTGGATTATTACCGAAAAGACCATGAAGCGAAAGGAAAAACGTTTATTTACAATTGGCATAACAGGCATTTTCTGAAAAATTCGATAACGCTGACTGCCGAAGAAACTCAAGCAAAATTGGATGCTGGTGATGATTATGTCATTCGATTTAAATCGCCTCAAGATGAATCGCTCCATTTGAATGATATCATTCGTGGAGCTATAGAAATTGACACAAATGTATTAGATGATAAAGTTCTGTTCAAAAGTGATGGCATGCCAACGTATCATTTGGCAAACATTGTCGATGACCATTTAATGGAAATCACACATGTTATTCGTGGTGAAGAATGGTTGCCGTCTTTGGCGTTGCATTATCAGTTATATGATGCCTTTGGATGGGAAACACCGCAATTTGCACATTTACCACTGATTCTAAAACCAACTGGAAAAGGAAAATTGAGCAAGCGTGATGGTGATAAATTAGGGTTTCCTGTATTTCCAATGGAATGGAAAGACCCTGAAACAGGAGAGGTTTCGAGAGGTTATAAGGAGGACGGCTATTTTCCTGATGCCATGGTTAATTTCCTGGCGTTTTTAGGCTGGAATCCAGGAACAGAGCAAGAAATTTTTACTTTGGATGAACTGGTTCAGGCTTTTGAATTGGAGCGTGTCCATAAAGCTGGAGCACGTTTTGACCCAGATAAAATCAAGTGGTTCAATCATCAGTATATGCAAATGCAAAATGATGATGAATTGGCTGAACAATTCAAAAAAGCACAAACAGAACTAAAAGCTATCGACGTTAATTATATTGCGTTGGTTGTCGCAATGATTAAAGAACGCGCCACTTTTGTGAGTGATTTTTGGGACTTGAGCTCCTTTCTTTTTGAACCACCCAAACATTATGATGAAAAATCATTCACTAAAATAATGAACAAGGATACCCGTGAATTAATGAGCGAATTGGCACAAGTCGTCAGTCACGTTTCTGATTTTACGGTTGAAAACATTCAAACTGATGTTAAGGCTTGGATTGGTAAAAAAGAAGTTGGTTTTGGAACAGTCATGCAGCCATTACGATTAGCCCTGGTGGGCGCCATGCAAGGTCCTGATGTGTTTGAGATTATCTTTATGATTGGAAAAGCTGAAGCGGTTCAGAGAATTGAGAATTTGGTGCAGACCATTTAAAACTAATATTAAGGCCCTTCATGAAATACGTCTCTGAAAAATATTTTAACAGCTATTCTCAAATAAATATAAGTTACTGGAATATTTATAATCACTAGAATAATTGTAAAAAATATTTCGTTTTTAAGCTTCCTAAAAATTAATAATTGACATGACAATTTTATTAATATTACAAAATTAACAACAAATGTTGCAACGATATAAGCAACACCAAACGCGGCAATTATTTCAAATTTCAGTAAAGCATAGCTAATTATAAAAAAAGCTCCGATTCCTAAAGAGCACAATGCAACTTTACGACTCAACCAAATAGACTCAATAGCCTGGCTTTCGGACTCGTTATATTTGACCTCACTTTCCATTTAATAATAATTAAACTCCGATTGTCTTGTTTGCCGAAAAGCAGGCGCAGAAATTTAGAGATAAATGAACGCCATAAAAGCCAACATGGATTGATTTCCTTTAAACGTTTTATTTATTGGTGTAGCATTCAGGTTTTGGTCGTTCAGTTTATTGAACATATTGGTCAAACCATAAATATATTGTACTCTTAACCTAAAACGATCAAAGCCTGCTGTTGCCCCAACGGAGGCATTGATATTGAATTTTGAAATATCGCTTATGTCTTTTGCCATAAGATTTGTGTAACCATTAATCAGATAGTTTTCTTGTGTCTCGTCCTTCAACTCCAATTCGCCATTGTATTGAAGCATCGGTCCACCGTCAATCATTAAATAATCTTTAGCAAGTTTTGCATGGAACAAAAACTGCGCCTGAACCATCATCAATTTATATTCAACTGGTTCCGTAGCGGACAAGGCCGAACTTCTACCCATAATATCCATATTACTTTCAGCAACTTGCATTCCGTAGCTTACAGTATACCATCTGTGCGGTAACTCTAGTGTTGCCGCTAATCCTCCTATCCAGCCACTCCCTTTTTGAGTTTCAAAATTGTCTGTTTTAATATCGAATTGTGTGAGACCACCACCAATCCCAATTCCATTGGAGATGTTAACAATTCCTCTACGTTGTGAAAAAGAAGTTGTACCAAAAGCGATGCTTAATGCTACTAATAAGATGAGTTTTTTGGTTTGCATAAATATTGGTTATTGTAACAAATATAGCTTAAATTAGTAATCTATATTTTCAAACCCTTAAAATATCTGTTATGAGCTTTCTTTGGATTCCTTTTGTGTTTTTAGTCTTCGTGATTTTGTTCTCATCTTTTTTTACCGTAAAACAGCAATCCGCCGCCATTATAGAACGCTTTGGAAAATTTCATAGTATTCGTCAATCTGGTTTACAAATGAAAATTCCTTTGGTAGATCGTGTGGCTGGTCGATTAAGTCTAAAAATCACTCAACTTGATGTCATAGTTGAAACCAAGACTAAAGACGATGTGTTTGTACGTTTAAAGGTATCTGTCCAATATAAAGTGATTAAAGATAAGGTTGAAGATGCCTTTTACAAACTAGATTATCCACACGATCAAATTACAAGTTATGTGTTTGATGTCGTGCGCGCCGAAGTTCCAAAAATGATATTGGATGATGTGTTCTTGAAAAAGGATGATATTGCCATTGCTGTAAAATCTGAATTGAATGAAGCGATGTCTGATTATGGTTATGACATTATTAAAACTTTGGTAACCGATATCGATCCGGATGCACAAGTTAAAGAGGCCATGAACCGAATTAATGCTGCAGATAGAGAAAAAACAGCTGCTCAATATGAAGGTGATGCTGCTCGAATTTTAATTGTTGAACGTGCTAAAGCAGAAGCTGAAAGCAAGCGTTTACAGGGCCAAGGTATTGCAGACCAACGTCGTGAAATTGCTCGAGGTCTAGAGGAATCCGTCCAAGTGTTGAATAAAGTTGGAATCAACTCACAAGAAGCGTCTGCGTTAATTGTAGTAACACAGCATTATGACACCCTACAATCCATAGGTCAGCACACTAATAGCAACCTCATTTTATTGCCTAATTCACCACAAGCTGGGAGCAACATGCTGAACGATATGCTAGCAAGTTTTACAGCTAGCAATCAAATTGGTGAGTCTATGAAGGAAGCAAAAAACAAGAAACGACTTGAAGGTGGTAAAAATTCTTAAGAAAATAGTTGTAAGAAAATGAAGCCTAGATTAGATAAATCAGCTATCAAATTACAATATCATATTTGTTATCAGGACTCATGTTTTTTAGAAATCTTTCAGCAACATATGTTATATGACTAAAACAGAGAAAATCGTACCTTTCATCTTCGATAAGCTGCTGTCCGAAAATACGCGAGAGAAAACCGAAAAGATTATTCTCAAAGTGGCGATATTTAGTTTTTTTGTCCATTTGGCAATCATCTATTTCATGAAATTTGATTTTATAGATTTTCCACCGAACTCGGAATTGCTAAAAAATCCTATATCCGCTGTTTATACACCCTTCTCGTTTATTCTTATTTACGAGGTTTATCTCTTAATTTACTACTTACCCAAGTCGTTTACGACTTACATAACCAAACAGTATGAAATTATAACACTCATTATTATACGTAAGTTGTTTAAAGATTTATCTGATTTAGAGCTTTCTACAAATTGGTTTGAAATAAAAGGCGACCTACA
>JBBSLN010000080.1:0-7730 GCA_038255205.1 Flavobacteriales bacterium | reverse complement strand
TAAATAAAGTAACGTACGAAAATGACTCCATGTGTTGGGAATAAGCTGTGAAAGTTGACCTTTGTTATGGTTGGATTAATTCTACAGTAAAAGTTTAGGATATGGCAAAAGGCGCCAATATTTCACCGCTCGAAATCCTAAAAGTGTTTTGGAGCGCCTTGAACAAACGATATATTGAAGAATTGACGGCTTCAAATTTATTACACGAAATTGGTTCAAAAATCATTGATATAGGAAAACTAAACGGAAGTTGGACAGCTTTGGATGCTACTGAAAACAGTACTATTCCTGAAGATTTAAAAGTCGAATTCAGTAAAAATCCACAAGCTTTTGAAAACTACAACAGCTTTGCTCCATCCTGTCGTAAAAATTATCTGAATTGGTAAAACCAAGCAAAACGAAGAGAAACAAGAGAAATGCGTATATCGGAAATTATAGATTTGTGTAAAAAAAAATAAAATCAAGGGCATAGGTTAACAAGGCTTTAAGATAGCTTTATTTAATATTACATATTTTCGTATTTAATTTTATTCTGAAATATATTGCTTCAAAAAATAAGGACATTAGCCAAAAGGGCAAGAAGGTACCGAAAAGCCCATCGATTTGTCGCCATCCCATTGGTGGCTTTTCTTTTTTTAATGGGAGCAACAGGATTATTATTAGCTTGGAAAGATGAATTGAAACTAAAGCCGCCAACAGATTCAATAAAATCTAATGGAAGGGCTTTGATTTCTTTGGATAGCATAAAGAATAATGCAGTGTCACGAATTAAAACCCTAGGTCTATCTACCGAAATTGACCGTATCGACTATCGTCCAAAAAAAGGGTTGGCAAAAGTGATTTTTGTTAATCACTTTCAGGAACTCCAAATAGATTGCTATACTGGAAAAATCGTTTCAGAAAAAACAAGAACTGCAGATATCATTGAAATGATTCATGATGGTTCCATTTTAGATTTTTTGTTTAAAAACAGCTCAAAACCAGTCAAACTTTTCTATTCGACCATTACGTCATTAGGATTGATGTTTCTTTCTTTCAGTGGTTACTGGATGTGGTTAAATCCAAAGCGAATCAGAAAATTGAAATCATAACCTAATATGAAGAGTGAAATATTTTCAGTTGGAATGTTGGATTCGTATCATTTGAAGATTCCAAATGAGGTTGCTGAACCATTTGCAAATGCCAAACAAAGTCGGGTGAAAGTCAAAGCATCCTTCAACGGTCATGAAATTGATTTTTACGCCGCATTTAAAAAAGACAAAGCTAATGACACCTATATGATGATGTTTGGAAAACGCTATCAAAAAGAATTGGGTGTGTTTCAAAACGACTATTTCGAAATGCAATTGTTTGAGGACACCTCAAAATATGGGGTTGAGATGCCACAAGAATTGGACGCTGTGTTCTTGAGCGATTATGATGCTTATCAAATTTTTGAATCGTTGACAAGTGGCAAAAAGCGAAGCATCATTTATACCATCATTCGTATAAAAAAATCACAATCGCGAATTGATAAAGCCATCGTGCTGTGTAACAATCTAAAACGAGGAATTACAAAACCGATGGAATTGTTTAAAAATTAATACATCAACTTTTTGATATTTTCCATATAACCTCGGCTTACACGCACAACATCGCCATTTTCCATAGTAACATCATAACTTTTTGTATACTTGTTGAGCTCTTTAACTTTGTTGAGATTGATGATGGACGAACGATGTACTCTAATAAAAATAGAGTCGTCCAATTTCTCTTCCAAGGTAGAAATACCATAATTACTTAAAAAAGATTCTTCTGCCGTAATCAATTTTGAATAATCGCCATAGGCTTCAATCCGGATGACATCCACTATCGCTATCGTTACCAATTTATGTTGCTTTTGTACCAAAATCCGTTCGGGATATTTTGAGGTTTCTATGAGTAAGCTTTCCGCTAACGGCCTTGCTTTGTTAGTTTCCAAAGTCTTTGACAAACGTTCAATAGCGACTTTAAATCTTTCTTTTGTGTAAGGTTTCATCAAGTAATCAACGGCATGAACTTCGAAGGCTTTAAGTGCATATTGGTCATAAGCAGTTGAGAAAATTATCTGTGGTAATTCTTCCAAATGTGTCAAGACATCAAAACCGGTCATTCCTGGCATCTGAATATCCAAAAACACCAAATCAGGTTTAAATTCATTGATTATTTTTACGGCATCAACACCATTATTCGCTTCGCCAAGCAAAATCAAATCCTTGAAATCCTCAAGATATTCCTTGATTAATTTTCGACCCGCAGCTTCGTCATCTACAATAATCACTTTCCTCATATTTCAAAATTGATTTTTAGACCTTGTGGTAGATTATCACTTAATTTCAAGGTGCTGTGATACATTTTTTCGAGTCGCAAACGTGTATTGGTCAATCCTATTCCTTTGTCAAAAATAGTGTCTTGATTTTCAATGCCGATACCACTATCAGCTATTTCAAAAGCCAATTTCCCCTCCTTTTTATGTATGGAAATGGTTATTTTTCCACCTTTTATCAAAGATGACAATCCATGCTTGACTGAATTTTCCACCAAAGGTTGTATGAGCATCGGAGGCACCATGTCATCCAAACTATCCTCATCAACATCGATATCAATTTCCAAACGCTCTTGAAAACGCTCCTTTTCCAAATCGAGATACTTTCTAACAAAATCAATTTCTTCTCGCAATGGAACCATTTCCACTTGAGATGCCTTTAATTGGTATCGAAATAAATCCGACAACTCGGCGATCATGTGCCGTGTTTTTTCATTTTCAGGAGGAACAGAAGCGCTAATCGTATTGAAGATATTATATAAAAAATGTGGATTTAATTGCGCTTTTATGGCAGCCAATTCACTTCTCAAAGCGGCATTACGAAGTTCGCCTTCGAGTTTGATTTTCTTTTGGTTTTCAATAAAATAGCGATAGGCAAAAAAGCATCCAAACTGAATCATCATAAATAAGGTAGGAATGTACCAATCCCAAATTGAACCTGTACCTACCAGCCTGAAAGAGCCCAAATAATCTAAGATTTCATAGCGTATCGTCCGAACGAAGAAAACAACAATTGGTATTAAGAGGGTCACAATACCTATTTGAGTGATTGTCTTTTGATTTTTTAATAAATAAACTCCCAAAAACCAAATCAAAATCGAAGCGAAAAAGTAAAACACATACTGCATTCCTGCCATTAACCAGTAACCTCTTGGGTTTGCCCATCCCCAAAAGCCGTCTGTCTCGTAACCACCACCATTGTACCATAGCACAATGCGATATAACAGTGAGAAGAATAAGTAGAAAGCGATAGTGATGAAGACGTCTGTTTTCGATATGTTTTTCATAGCTAGAGTTCTTGAAAAGGTAAAGATAAATTATCTCTGCTCATTTGAAAACCAAAAAAAGACGAGTGAACCTATAGTACGACGAATCGTCCCATCCCACTCGTCGCTCCATAGTCCAACTCATCGGAATGGACTTGGATGCCATTCAGAATCTTTTCAAATTTGTATGGATTTTAGAACGAGCCAAATTATGAAAACAATTGCAATGCTTATTATTTCACTTATTGTAAACGTCTCTTTTTCACAAAATACCCTTGATGGAAAAGTCTTGGCAGCCGACCAAAACCCAGTAAATGCTGGCGTAATATCATTGATGACTTTTGAAAATAGCACCTTCGTGAAAGCGGCGATTACCAATGAAGTAGGCAAATTCATGATAAAAAATATCGAAAATGGCGATTACAAATTGGTCATAACCTATCTCGGAGCCAAAGATTATACCTCTTCCAAAATTTCCATTTCCAATAGCAATAAGTCCTTGGAAAATATCATCCTTGAAGCGGATTCAGAAACATTGGCCGAAGTTATCGTCACGGCTGAAAAACCATTGGTGCAAGTATTGGCAGATAAAACGGTTTTTAATGTTCAAAATTCGATAAGTGTAGCTGGCGATTCTGGGTTCGAATTGCTTCGGAAAGCCCCTGGTGTATTGATTGATAATACGGATAACATAATCGTTGAAGGCAAAGCTGGCGTCTTGGTATATATTGATGACAAACCTTCCGTGCTGCGTGGACAGGATTTGGTTAATTATCTTAAAACCATCCAAGCTACTGATATTGATGCCGTGGAAATCATCACACAACCGTCTTCAAAATACGATGCTGAAGGAAATGCAGGCGTTATCAACATCAAATTCAAACGCGATAAAAGTTTGGGAACCAATGGAAGTCTGGCTTCGGGGATTACAATTGGCGATTTTGCTCGCTACAACAATTCTGTCTCATTGAATAATCGCAGTAAAAAAAACAGCTTATACGGGTCGTTTAGTAATCGTTTTGGGGAAAGCACAGGATTTATCAATCTGTATAGAAGACAGAACAACACCATTTTTGATGCTAGAACCAAAAGCAATTCAGATTTCAATAATAACAATATACGTCTGGGATTTGATTATTTCGCGACTTCGAAATCTACTTTCGGAATCATTTTAACGGGTAATTTCAGCGACAATGTAAATACCAGTAATTCAAGAACCCCTATCATTCCCCAAGAGAACGCCTCTCCTACGGAAGTTTTGGTGGCTGGCAGCAATTCGGATTCAAAGACATCTAATCTTTATGGTAATCTCAACTATAAATTCAAACTTGAAAACAACACGAGTTTGAATGTCGATTTGGATTATGGACGCTACAATCAAGACCGAACGAATCTCCAACCAAACCGCTATTTTAATGGTGAAGAAACACAAGTAACAAGTGAGTCCATCAATTTTATGGATACGCCAATTACCATCGATATTGTGACCGCAAAAATCGATTATGAGCAGGATTTTTTAAAAGGAAAACTTTCGTTAGGCGCTAAATACTCAAAAATCGTTACTGACAATCAATTTGATTTTTATGACAGAATCAATGGCGAGGACATCATCAACCAAAATCGAACAAACACTTTTAACTATGACGAAAACATTAATGCAGCCTATTTCAATTTCAACAAAACCTATGAAAAATTCAATTTTCAAATTGGCTTGCGTGTTGAGCAAACCAAATCTGATGGTATTCTGACCAGTTTACAGGAAGACCAAAATGACCGCGTGAAACGCAATTATACCGATTGGTTTCCAAGTGGTGGCATTAACTATCAATTGAATGAAAAAAATGCCTTCGCTTTAAACTATAGCAAACGTGTACAACGACCAAATTACCAAAGTTTGAATCCGTTTGAATATCAGATTGATGAATTGTCATTTAGCCGAGGCAATCCATTTCTACAGCCACAATACACCGATAATTTAAAATTGTCACACACCTATAATTACAGGTTGAGTACGTCCTTGAGCTATAGTTTTGTAAAGGATTTTTCGGCCCAAGTGACGGAAGCTGCTGGAGCCGACCAGAATTTTTTGAGCCAAAGAAATGTTGCCAATCAGAAAATCATCAATTTGGGTGTATCGTATCCAACGAGTTTTAACAAATGGTGGAGTGTATATTTTAGTCTGAATGCTTACAAAAGTATTTATGAGGCGACCAATGAAGATTTCCTATCAACCGAACAAAATACCTTGAGTTTGTACGCTCAAAATACTTTCAAAATCACTAAAAGTTTTAGTGCCGAAGTTTCCGGTTGGTACAGTTCGCCATCAGTTTGGGGAGGTACTTATGAAACCAAAAGTTTAGGGTCTTTGAACATTGCATTCCAGAAGAAATTTTTGGATGATGCACTTACGGCTCGACTCGGATTTAATGACATTCTCTACACATCGCCTTGGAGAGGTACAACGCAATTTGGTGAGTTGCGAATTGATGGTAATGGTGGAAATGACAGCAGACAAGTGCAATTCAATCTGACTTATAATTTCGGCAGGAATGACATCAAAAAAGCAAGAAACAGAGATACTGGAATTGAAGATGAAAAGAATAGAATTTAAAGGCCCCTCCCAACCTCCCCAAAAGGGAGGAGTAATCAACAAATAAAAAATAAAAACCATGAAAACGATTGTAATACTATTAATGATGATGTTGTGTAGTTTAGGATTTACACAAAATAGCTATTTAAAAATTTCTGAAGAAAGTAAATCGTCAGTCAGTTATCCGCCAGGGACAAAATTTGAATTAATAAACAGTAATGGCGATATCATTCTGAAAGAAACGGAAATACCAATGGTTTACAACATTGCAGAATCTTATACCTTGAATGTTTTTCCGCCTTATAAAAAAGAGACAGATGTTTATAGTTTGACAAATGGAAAAATCGAATTGATATCTTATGATAATCCTATGAACCCTGCCAATCATACCAAAGGAGGATATCAATCCAATGGTGTGTCATTGGACAAAACCACATTTACAAATTCTGAAATCAATAAAGGCCAAAGCAATGTCACTATGGAATTCAGTAATGGCGTCATTTTCAACTATGCGGATGGTGAGTTTAATGCCACATTAAATGGAGAGACTGTTGATGTGAAGGGAAAGTATTTAATTACTACCGTATTTGGCATCATAAAAATAAGCTATAAACCCAGCAACAAAGAGATTTGGTGGGTTTATGAACCAATTTAAAAATTGATAAAGAAAAATACCACTGTCCGTTCGAGCGCAGTAGAGAATTGCATCTCGTCAAACTTCGTTCGCTACCTACAATTAAAAATATATTTTAAATTTTGGAAATGCTCGATATGAGAGAAATATTATTTATATCCCACTGATAAAACTCCCATAAGGATCCTTAAATTGAATACCTTCTGCAAAACGATATTTACTTAATTGCTTGAATTCAACTAAAGCCCAAAGCACAAATTCCTTGACAAAATAGCTGTCCTCTTTTGCTAGATTCGGTTGATGTTCGGCCAATAAATCATCTAAAGGAGAAATGGCATCCAATAAATTTTTATATTCTTTATCTCTTAAATCATCTAAAATTTCAAAGCCTTCTTTCTGATTAAAAAACCAAGAAATAACATCATCGTAAGGCGTTTCTGCATCTTCTTTCTTCAATTTTTCGATTTTCGGGAAGAATTCTTCAAAGAGACTTTTTACGGCTTCACCAATCAAATTGAAAGCCACCACAGCAGCACCTTCTTGCTCCCCTTCATAGACTAGTTCCACTTTTCCAGTAATTGATGGAATGATACCAACAAAATCACTTAAACGCACCATTGTTTTACCATCACCTGCCTTGAGAGCTCTACGTTCTGCAGTACTCATTAGATTTTCCAAGGCTGTAATGCTTAAACGTGCACTGACACCACTTTTTGCATCGATATATTCACTTTCTCGTGCTTCAAAGACAATTTGCTCTAATAAATCCCGAGCCAAATCTGGCACCATGACCGCATCTTTCTGACTTTCCACAACGCGAGCTTCCTGTTCTGTAATCAAGCGTGCAGTTTCAATATCTGCTGGATAATGGGTCAAAATCTGTGAACCAATTCTATCTTTTAATGGCGTGACAATACTTCCTCTATTGGTATAATCTTCTGGATTTGCAGTAAACAAAAACTGAATATCCAAAGGCAATCTCAACTTAAATCCACGAATCTGAATATCGCCTTCCTGCAAAATATTGAACAATGCCACTTGAATTCTTGCCTGTAAATCTGGCAATTCATTAATGACAAAAATGCAACGGTTCGCTCGTGGAATCATTCCGTAATGAATCACTCGGTCGTCGGCATAACTCAATTTTAGATTTGCTGCCTTGATTGGGTCCACATC
>JBBSLN010000079.1:0-7737 GCA_038255205.1 Flavobacteriales bacterium | reverse complement strand
GATTTCTTAAAATTTCCGCATAGCGAGAGGTTGAATAATTGTTGATGATGTCATTCTTTACCAATTCAGCTTCAGAATTAAGATTCAATTCCTGATAAATTTTATATAAGTTATATTTCGAAGGTAGAATCAATCGCTCTTCCGGATTGTTATTCAATAACTTTTCCAACTTGTCTTTAGCCAAATTGTATTCCCTAAATTTTTCCTTATAAATAGAGCCTAATTGGTAATACGCAAAATTCCGGTCTTTCGCTAAACTGTCCAATACTTTTTGATCAGTCGGAATTTTTGCGACATAAAATTCCGGGTCATATAATTCACCTTCTGAAGCATCCGCAAACAAAGCATTGTTTTGTGTTGCATTTCCAGAATTGGCTCGGGAGTTTGAAAGTCGCCATTTATCCTGCAACGAACGGTCTCCCCATATTTTCATAAATTCATTTTTACCATACGCAACAGTCGTTGGGTTATAAAAATAGAATTGTTGCTTTTGGCCGCCAGCTTTACTATTGGCAGCATCGCTTCGAGAAATACCTTTGTTGACCTCATTCGCTGTCGTCAGTCCGGTATTCAAACGTTTTGCTGCTTCCGCTTTTTCTTTGGCAGCTTCGTCTTTCGCCTTTAAATCATTGGCATATTCTGTAAAGAGCGCCAATTGGTCTTCTTTTGAAAGACTTGCCAGATTTAGGATGCTGTCGTTGACCTGCGCAACGTCTTCGTAATAGATAACATCTTCTAGATTTTCTCGTTTGCGTTTAATCGTTCTGTATGGCTTGCTGTTCAAAACCATATTGTTCATAGTGCTGTCGTAATAAGCTCCAGCCGTTTTATATTCGGACTTATCAAAACTCATATCGCCGAGTGTCGTATAATCTACAGCTCGAAGCGGTTGGTCCGTCGATTGGGAACGAAGTGATTTATTGTAATAGGCAATCGCCAAGGAATCTGAATTATTCTGTTTGTGAAATTCAGCAATGCGATAGTATATCTTTCCTAAAAATGGTCGATTTTCTCTGTCTTCTTCCAAATCAGTCAAATAGTCCAAAAATGCCACTTGGTCGCCAGTTTCAAAATCGAAATTACTTGCTTTTGCCAAATGTGCATTTATATAATAAGATCTTGGAACTTTACGGTGTAAGTCGATAACCTTATCAAAAGCGATATTGGCACTGTCCTTATAACCAAATTCATTGTAGAGCTGACCTCTTATATAATTAAAGCGCGCTTTCTCATTATTCTTTTTAGTCGTTTCGGCAGCAATTGCCAATTGGGTCAATGCACTGTCCTTCGCTTGAATGTTGATATACGCTTGAGCCAAACTCGAAGTCGCGTCTGACAAATCTTGGTCGTCCAAAACCTCTTGGTCAATAAGACGTTTTAGATTTTTGATTGCCAATTCGTCGTTTTCCAAACGGATGTTGGTTTTTTCACGCCAAACTTTAGACGTGTTAATTTTATCGCTTGCTGGATATTTATAGAGAATATAGTTAAACGCCTCTAAAGCAGGAACGAAACGCTGGTCAAAATAACGTGCTTGTCCTAATAACAAATACGCTTCATCAATTTGTGGATTGTATTCCTTTCCATTGATGTTCATACCGTGTTTTTGGACCGCTTTAATCGCTTTCTCTTCAGCCCGTTCAAAATCGGCATTTTTTGATTGACCAGGAAGCATAATGTCTTCCTCTACCTGCATTCGTTCTACAGAGAGTAATTCCCAGTAATTATCTGTAAAGGCATTATCAACTGCGTCTCGACCATTTTCAAGTGCGATTCCACCATTGTAAAGAATGTTGTATTTAGTTCCAAGCGCATGAAAGTTTCTGTTGATAAACGTATCGTTTTTACGCGAGCAACTCGTGATTACAAGTGTGGCGCCCAATAACAGAAGTATGGCTTTTAAAGATGAATTCAACGTGGTTGTATTTGGTTTATAGATAACTAAAAACAGGCGCAAATAGTATGCACTGCGGTAAAAATAAGCATCTTTTTGAATTATCGTAGAAAAAGAAGGGACTTTTCGATATGTGAATCTCTCGCAAAGACGCAGAGGCGCAAAGTTGTTTGTATGATTTTTGGCTCGAAGGACGCGGAGATGCAAAGTTGATAAGACCTACAAGGTTTTTGAAACCTTGCAGGTCTGTATGAACAATGTTATCCAGCAAAGTGTGCTTCCAATTCTCTCAAAGTGGCTTCGCTGGTTGCCAAATCCTTGACCACTTCTCCCTTTTCGAGCACAACGATACGTTCACAAACATCCGTGACATGCATCAAATCATGACTGGAAATCAGGACTGTAACGCCTTTAGTCTGCGCCAATTCTTTGATGATTCCCTTAAGTCTGATTTGAGTGGTTGGGTCGAGATTGGCAAATGGTTCATCGAGAACAATGACTTCAGGATTGCCTATTAATGCTGCAACGATGCCTGCCTTTTTCTGATTTCCTTTACTCAAATCACGTAGATATTTTTTCTGCTTCAAGATTTCTCCATGGAAAAAGTCTTCAAATTGCGCGACCAATGTATCAACATCAGCTTTGTTTTGGCCTCGCAATTCGCCGATGAAATAAAAGTATTCTTCGGCGGTTAAATAGCCAATCAGAAAACTCTCATCGATAAAGGACGATGTAAATGGCTTCCAGTCTTCACTTTCGTGCACTAAAACATCATGATTTTTGATGTGGCCAGTCGTCGGTTGAATCAAATCCAAGAGGAGGCTGAAAAACGTGGTTTTACCTGCCCCATTGTTACCTACAAGACCAAAACTTTGCCCTTTAGGAATATCGAGGTTTGCTATATTTAAAACGGTAGTGTCGTTGTATTTTTTGGAAAGGTTGGATGTCGTTATCATTGTGTTGTATGTTTTTTTATTCGTCTTCGCTAAAAGCTTTAATCATTTTATATTTTGAATCTAAATATTTCTCGGTAATGAATGCCATTAATTTTTGGTGGAAAACAATTCCCAATAATCCTAATGCAACCAAAACGGCAATTCCTACTTCAAAATTGAACAAGAAATAGGCGGCTGCAAAAATTCCCATAGGCAAGAGCATTAAGGGCAATCCAATAATCCATTGTACGGCTCCTGTGCCTTGAAAGTTGAAAGCGGCTCTTTGATTGAGATCAATCTTTTTTCGATTGAATGAACCTCCAAGTAATATGACATAGGTATTCACACCAATATTATAAACCGCAGCGGCAAAATGTGCCAACAGTATTTTCCATCCGAAGTAGACATAAGGAATACTCAAGACAAAGAGAATGATAACGCTTAAGGTCATTAAGGTGTATTTCGATTTGAGATACTGCTGATATTTGATATTTTGACTCATCAACAACTTATAATAACCACTGTCCCAGGCTGGAATAAACTGTCCAAAATTAATCAAGAAAATACCTGTGACGAAGATTCCAATAAACGCATAGAGCCAAACCTGATCTTGATACATAGGGTTGGGGTAAAAGAACAATCCATACATTAAACCTAGACCGAGCATCCAGACGGAAGACTTTGGACGTTTATTTCGCCAAAGCAGTTTCAGATCAAGCTGCATAAAAGGCGCGATGTCTCCAAATTTATTGGTCCAATCTAGATTTGCCGTTGAGACCTCTTGAATTTTCGTTTTTAGGGAATGATCCAAAAAGAGCTTTTGCCTTAATATTTTAAAATTCAAAAAGTATAAAACCACTATAAATCCTATAGGAATCAAAATAAATAAAGGATTTTCAGTGATGGCAATAATTCCCTGTGATAAGCTATCGGAAATATTGATGATGTCAAAATGATTCAATCCGTAAAGAGTAGCTATGACCACTATAATAGGCAGAAAAGACAATTCTGTTTCGGCGGAAAGACTTTCAATAATAAAGTTCAGGAAGTTATTGATAAGCGAAATAATTACCATCAGCACCATCCATGTAACAACCGAGCCAGCATTGTAATCTTTAAAAAGTAACGTAATTCCAAAGGGAATTACAGCAAATAATGGGAGAAAATTAAAAAACGAAAACATCGATTTCCCTAACACAAAATTAACCACACTACTTCTTTTAATCGGAAGTGTCAATAAAGGTTTCACGCTCATTACTGGTAATTTTTGAAAGAAAAAGCGAATCATCAGGTCGCCCAAAATCCAAAAAAAGATAAAACCATTGACGATGATAAACGGGTCTTTATCTGGGTAGATTTCTTTGAGCAAGGGATACAAAGCAACGCCCAAAATCAAAAATGTCGCCATAAAGTACAGCGCAAAAAAGCCCATCAAAATTTTCAGGGCGATGCTTTTACCCATCGTGGCCGACCTAAAAAACTGTTTCCATTCAAGGTTTAGAAAGTGTTTTATCATGTTGTTTTGGTTGTGTTTGGTAGATAAGTATAAAGTTTTCGGGAAATGTTACAGATTATTTTATCAAGCGATATTCCGGGTGCTCGTTAGAGAGAGTTTCCTTTAATTTGGGAGTTACTATGTAAATGGATATATAGATTGCAAGATAATATATCACAAGAAATACAGAAAAAATAAAAGTAAATGGCGTCGTCCATTGGCTATTAATTTCAAAAAAAATTGGAACATAAAAACCGATATTCAAAAAGTGAATTAGTCCTCCCATACGTAAAACTGTGGTCTCAAAAAGCCACTTTTTACCTGTATCCTTCTTTCGAGCTTTAATCATTTTTGAATTCTTATATAAGTAGAACACATGCATGGCAAGAAGAGAAACTGCAATCGGCATAATTACGATGGCCCTATTTTCAACATTCTGAATTAGGAAATACAGAAGGTAAATCAAAAATGCAGTTAAAATGATTTTGGGTAATTTGAAAAAATCGAGTATTTGTTTCCAAACCATTTTTCGATAACGCTTGTCAAGTGCATTTGTTTTTTGCTCGACGATTTCGGAAAAACCCATGATTCCGAATTTTTTAAATTCTGTTTTCAATGCTTCCTCAAAAGTCATGTTTGGGTTGCTCTCCAACGTTGATTCAATACTATTGGCAAGATGGTCTACCAACTCTGTTTGCACATCGTAATGTTCCACAAAATGTTTTTGCGTGAAAATGAATAGCTTTTCAATTTGATTTTCCGTTAGATTCATTAAAGGATATTGTAGTTAAATTGATACTCTTTTTTTAACTCAAACGCAGAAGCCGTCAAAATAATCAATACAAAAATGATAATGGAAGACCCAATTTCAGACCATAATAACTTACTGTTTGAAATATGCTCAATTTCAATTAGTGGGCTGTAAAAATGGTAATTGATTTGAGATATCACAAAAAAATAGATTCCAATACGCTCAAGTGAAGAATAACGTTCTTTTTTGATTCTAGTCAATAGAAGATACAGCAATATTCCGAAAATCATTATAGCAAATGGAGCATACTTTACAATCCGAGAAACCTGTTGCAAATCTAAAATATTTTCTAAAATTCTAAAACTGAAAAAAATCGTTAATAACAATAAAACACCTTTTAAAGAACAAGATTTCTTAAGGAAACTTTTAAGAATTTTTTTATCTGAAGCTTTGTAAAACTTATCCTCGACCTTTATTAAAAACGCCTTATTTTCAACCATATAATCTTTGAAAATATAATAGAAGTCACGAGTGTCACCATCTTCGATTTGTTGATTGATTTCTGAAGCGACATGGTCAATCATTTCAATTTTTATGTCCGTGAAATGAATACCCGATTTGGTCAGATAAGTATCAATAAATTGTATGTTCTCAATCGATAGGTTCTGTTTCATTCAATACTTAATTTAGGATTTATTAATGCTTGCATGGTTTTTATATAAGTCTCCAATTCTTTCAGTTTGCTGACTGTTTCCTTGGTGCCATTTTTATTGATTTTGTAGTATTTCCTTAACCGATTATCAACTTTAGCCACCTCGACGTCTAACAGACCTTCTGCCTCCAATTTGTGCAATGCTGGGTAAAGCGCGCCTTCAGTGATTTGAAGCTTACCATGGGTCAATTCCTTAACTTTTTGGGTAATTTCATAGCCATACATTTTATCAGTGTCATTCAATAGATTTAGAATGATGGTCGTCAAGCTGCCTTTATATAATTTTGAATTCGCCATGTTGCCTCAAATATATACATAATTTACTTATGTATCAAATCAGCGTCTACAATTTTTCCGTGATTTACATTCAAAAATGTAAAGGCTTCCTTATTTTTGCAAAAAAGAATTCAATGTCTCAATTTCATAAACTCGCGATTAGCGAACTCCATAACGAAACCGAAGCCTGTGTCACCATTGCTTTTCAGGTGCCATCGGAATTAAAAGATACTTTTACCTTCAAAGCAGGACAATATATAACTTTGAAAACCACCGTGAACGGGAATGAACTACGGCGTGATTATTCCATTTGTTCGTCGCCCAATAGTGGTATTTTGAAGGTTGCCGTCAAAGCGGTTGCCAATGGGAATTTTTCGTCTTTTGCCAATTCAGAATTGAAAGTTGGTGATGTAATCGAAGTAGCGCCTCCAAATGGCCGTTTTGTATTTGAACCAAATGATTCAAATGCTCGAACGATTGCTGCCTTTGCTGCTGGAAGTGGAATTACGCCAGTGATGAGCATTCTTAAATCAGCATTGGAAGGCGAACCAAAAAGTAATTTTGTGTTGATCTATGGTAACAAATCTCCGAAAGACACCATCTTCTTGGATGAATTGCTGCAGTTACAATCTAAATATCAAGACCGTTTAAAACTACATTTTGTTTACAGTCAATCGCAGATAGACAAAGCGCTTTTTGGCCGTATTGAAACAAGCACGATTAATTTCTTGCTTAAGAATGATTACAAAGACACCAAATTTGACCGTTTTTATATTTGTGGCCCAGAACCTATGATTCACACTGTAAAGGATGTTTTATTGGAATCTGGCATCAATGAATCACAAATATTATTTGAGCTTTTTACGGTCACGAAGCCAGCAAAACCTATAGATGATACTTTAATCGATGGTAAAACAAAAGTGACTGTTATGCTCGATGATGAGGAAACGAGCTTTGTGATGGACCAGAAAAAATCAGTTTTGGAAGCCGCACTGGACGAAAATATCGATGCGCCCTATTCGTGTCAAGGTGGTATTTGTAGTAGCTGTTTGGCTCGTTTGACTGAAGGCGAAGTAACCATGCGTCAAAATAATATTCTTACGGATAGCGAATTGGAAGAAGGTCTGATTCTCACCTGTCAATCGCATCCTACGACTCCGACGATTCGTGTGGATTATGATGATATTTAAAATAGATGCTAAATATTAGACCGCTAAAGGTTGTTAGAATCTAGACTTAAAAATTTCTAAAGAATTGACTTTATTTTTTCAACGACGTCTTCTGTATAAATTGACTTCATGCAATCTTTATAGCTTTCAGGTAATTTATTGCCATAGATAGATGTTGGAATTAGCGGATAGATATTTCTATTAGAAATTAAAGAATACTCTTGCGGTTGATTGAAAGGACGAAAACCCGCAAAAGGATGCGTGACGCCCCAAAGTGTGACTACTTTGATTCCCAAGATTGCAGCGAGATGGCCATTGCTAGAATCCATTGAAAGCATCACGTCTAGATTTGAAATGAGGTCTAATTCTTCATCCATAGTCAACATTCCTGCAATGTTCGTTACATTTTCGAATTTGGATTCGATAGCATTCAATTCTTGGATTTCTTCTTCTCCACCACCAAATAAAATTAATTTGTTTTCTTTTGAAAGCTCTGCAATTACTT
>JBBSLN010000078.1:0-7904 GCA_038255205.1 Flavobacteriales bacterium | reverse complement strand
TCATAAAAAACCAATTACTTACATAAATATAGATTATTCTTTGTTTTTCGTATCAATAATAATGGTCACTGGACCGTCATTTATCAATTCCACTTTCATGTCAGCTCCAAAGACGCCTGTATGTATTTGCTTGCCCAAATCATTTTCCATTTGTGCAATGAACGACTTATATAATGGAATGGCGGTCTCTGATTTTGCTGCTTTGATGTAACTAGGCCGATTGCCTTTTTTAGTATTGGCGTGTAAAGTAAATTGGCTCACGACGATTACTTCGCCATCAATATCTTTCAAAGAAAGATTCATCACATCTTCGTCGTCCCCAAAAATGCGAAGATTTACTATTTTGTTTGACAGCCATAGAATGTCTTCAAAAGTGTCATCATTAACTAAACCCAATAAAATGAGCAATCCTTGACCTATTGAAGCAACTTCATTACCTTCAATGGTAACACTTGCTTTTGAAACTCTTTGAATGACTGCTTTCATTGGCCCCTAAAACCCCAAAAGAGACTTTTATATTTTTGATTATTTGTTGAGACTGAAAACTATGACTGAAAACTCAATTCATCCACTCCTCCGTTCGGTAATGATCATCATCTCCTTCGAGCATCTGCAGATAACTTCTGTATCGTGAATACGCAATTTCATCGTTTTCCAATGCTTCCTTTACGGCACATTTAGGCTCTTCAACATGCAGACAATTATTGAATTTGCAATTTTGTTTCAGTGCGAAGAATTCTGGAAAATAATCTCCTATTTCCTCTTTGTCCATATCCACGATTCCAAAACCTTTTATGCCTGGGGTATCGATTATACGAGCACCAAAACTCAAATCGAACATTTCTGCAAATGTGGTGGTATGTTGCCCTTGGCTATGTTGCATGGAAATCGCTTTAGTTTTCAAATCCAATCCAGGTTCAATGGCGTTAACCAATGTTGATTTTCCAACTCCGGAATGGCCAGCGAACATACTTGTTTTAGAAGTCATGATGGTTTTTACCTTGTCTACATTTTTTCCTGTGGAAGCCGAAATACCAATACATTCATAACCGATTTTTCGATAGACATGTGCCATATGTTTAACTTCTCCCAATGTGTCTTCATCATAAGTATCCACTTTGTTGAACAGCAGAATTGTTTTGATTGAATATGCTTGTGTCGTTACCAAAAAACGGTCAATAAAACTGGTCAAGGTCGGAGGATTAGTCAGTGTAATCAGCAAAAAAACTTGGTCAATATTAGACGCAATGATATGGGTCTGTTTGGATAAATTAACCGATTTTCTAACGATATAATTTTTCCTGTCATGGATGTGGTGAATGATTCCATTAGTAACATTATCCAAGGTCTCAATATCAAAATCCACAACATCTCCTACCGCAATAGGATTTGTGCTTTTGATATCTCTCAATCTGAACTTTCCTTTTATTCGGCAGTCAAAAAAGGTACCTAAATCAGTCTTTACGGTGTACCAACTTCCTGTCGATTTATAAACGGTTCCTGTCATTCAATCAAATTATTGGAACAAAATAACAATTTTAAACCTGAAGGATGGCTTTTTTCCATTCAAAAATTATCCTTTTATAACTCGTTCTTGATGATTTATCGACTCCTGGTGAATCGCCTTGAACAATTTTAGGATAAATTCCTCACTTAAACCTTGGTCTTCACCTTCCAAAACCATTTTTCCCAAAATCTCGTTCCAACGTTTGCTTTGAAGTACAGCCACATTCTTTTGCTTTTTCAATAAGCCGATGCCGTCTGCAACTTTCATCCGCTTACCTAACAAATCAATTATTTGGTTGTCAACTACATCGATTTTAGCCCTCAAATTATTCAAACTGGAATTGTATTCCATTTCGGGGTCTGATTCTTTCCTTATTTTTAAGTCTTTCATTATTTGGACCAAAGCGGCAGGCGTGACCTGTTGTGCGGCATCACTCCAAGCGTTGTCAGGGTCGAAATGCGTTTCTATCATCAATCCATCAAAATTCAAGTCTAAAGCCGTTTGAGATACATCAAATATCATGTCGCGTTTTCCCGTAATATGCGATGGGTCGTTTATCAATGGCAAGTCAGGGAACTTGGTTTGAAGTTCAATCGCCAACTGCCATTCTGGATTGTTTCTGTACTTTGATTTTTCATAGGTTGAAAATCCTCTATGTATGGCACCCAATTTCTTTATATCTGCTGTTGCCAAACGCTCAATAGCTCCCAACCATAATGCCAAATCTGGATTTACAGGGTTTTTTACCAAGACAATTTTATCAGTTCCCTTTAGAGCATCTGCAATTTCTTGAACGATAAATGGACTCACGGTGGATCGTGCGCCAATCCAAAGCAAATCGATGTCGTGCTCCAAAGCCAACTCTACATGGGCTCTATTGGCAACTTCCGTGGCGGTTTTCATGCCTGTTTCGGATTTGACTTTTTGGAGCCATTTAAGCCCCAAGGCACCAACACCTTCAAACATTCCAGGACGTGTACGCGGTTTCCAAATCCCCGCTCTATAATAATTGACATCGGTATTTTTTAACTGATGTGCTATGTTCAACACTTGCGCTTCGGTCTCGGCGCTACATGGTCCTGCAATCACCAATGGATGGTCTAATTTTAAATCATCCAACCATGTTCTTAATTCTTTTTTATTTTCCATCGTATTATTATTCTCCTATTATTAATCTTAATGTACTTCGTACTTTCAACTTCGTACTCTAATTTTTTTCTTTATTCTATTCCGTTTAAAATGTCCTTAATATGATTTGTATTTTGCATTTCGTAAAAAATCGCTTCAAAATCATCAGCTTCCATCATTTCTTTAAAATGGGTCAAATTGCTGATGTATTCTTCCAAAGTTTCAATGACATTATCTTTGTTTTGTTTAAAAATCGGTGTCCACATTGCTGGTGAACTTTTTGCCAAACGAACCGTACTGGCAAATCCGCTACCCGCCATATCAAAAATATCCCGCTCATTTTTTTCTTTTTCTATGACCGTTTTCCCAAGCATAAAAGCACTGATATGCGATAAGTGGGACACATAGGCAATATGCTTATCATGTGCTTCCGGATTCATGTATCGAATGCGCATTCCTATGTCGGAAAACATCTTTAAGGCTTTCTCTTGAAGCTTAAAAGCTGTTTTTTCAACTTCACAAATAATGAGTGTTTTGTCTCGGTACAATTTAGAAATAGCAGCTTTAGGTCCTGAAAACTCGGTTCCTGCAATGGGATGGGTTGCTAAAAAATTACGCCGTTTTGGATGGGTTTCAATTGCCTTACATACTGGAAATTTTGTAGATCCAACATCCATTACCAAGGTTGTATCTGATATTGAGTCCAAAATTTTTGATAGTTCAATAATCGCTGCATCCACAGGAATTGAAAGTATGACCAGATCCGCATTTTGTAACTCTTCATAAGTGGCTTTGGCATCTATTAAATTTAATTTAATGGCCTCCTCCAAATGCGCATCATTATGGTCAATACCAAACAGTTTGGCATTTGGATAACTTGTACGGATATCCAGCGCAAAGCTTCCACCTATCAATCCAACACCTATGATATATATATTTTTCATCTTACTTACTTCAATACGAACCTGGTTGCCAGTAAAAAGGTGCGCGAGTATTTTTTAAACTTCTTATTGTTGTGTCAATTCTGAACGTCTTGTATTTACATCACTCTGTTATTTACGTCACTCTGTCTATTGCTTCCTCAAAATCTTCACTCGGGGCACATAAAGATATTCGAATGTAACCTTCACCTTTTGAGCCAAAAACTGTTCCTGGAGCAAGGAAAATAGAGTGCTTTTTTAATAATTTATCTATAAATTCTTCGGATTTTATTCCTCTAGGCAATTTTGCCCAAACGAACATTCCGGCAGTATTTTCTGAATATTTACATTCCAATTTATCGGCCAATTTCCAAGCCAATTTTCTGCGCTCTTTGTAAATTTTATTTAGGCCCAAATACCACGATTCTGGCGATTTTAATGCTTCAATAGCCCCTTTTTGAATGCCATAAAACATACCAGAATCCATATTGCTCTTCACTTTTATAATTGCGTCTAAATATTCAGCTTTTCCCATTACCATTCCTACTCTCCATCCAGCCATATTAAATGTTTTGCTCAATGAATTCAACTCCAAACAGACATCTTTTGACCCTGGATATTTGAGAATGCTTCTTGGAAAATCATTCAAAATAAAACTGTATGGATTATCATTAACAACGAGAATATTATTTCGCTTCGCAAAGGCAATGATGTCTTCAAACGTTTTATTGGATGCTTTCGCACCTGTCGGCATGTGAGGATAGTTGATCCACATCAGTTTTACTTTGCTGATATCTTTCATTTTTTCAATGGCCTGTAGATTAGGCAGCCATCCATCTTTTTCAATGAGCTTATAGTATCTTGGCTTTACATTTAAAAGTTTTGCAACCGATGTGTAGGTGGGATAGCCGAGATTTGGAATCAACACCTCGTCCCCTTCATTCAAAAAGGCCATTGAAATATGCATTATACCTTCCTTACTTCCCATAAGTGGAAGAACTTCAACTTGCCAACTCAAGGAAACTCCAAACTTTTCTTTATAGAAAGTTGCAACGGCTTGACGTAATTCAGGCAAGCCTTGATAACTTTGGTAAGAATGTGCCTTTTCATCTCCAAGACTGCTTGACAAAGCTGCTAAAATATTGAATTGTGGCTCTATATCCGGGCTACCA
This sequence comes from Flavobacteriales bacterium, assembly GCA_038255205.1. Classification (GTDB taxonomy): domain Bacteria; phylum Bacteroidota; class Bacteroidia; order Flavobacteriales; family Flavobacteriaceae; genus JBPOFM01. Next base: position 3,177 of record JBBSLN010000078.1, on the reverse strand, counting down.
ATTCCTAAATTTATTATAGGCTTGCCATGTGCCTTTAGTAAATTGACTTCTTTTAGTTTTCTCGAAAAATAATATTCCTCAACGTTATCTAATCGTTTGGCTGGTTGAATCATGATCTTACATTTTTATACTCGCCTAATATTTTAAATTCCTGTGCCATAATCTGAATGATGGACTTGGCCTTTTCATAATTTTTATACTCTTCAAAGGTCACATCCACAAAAAAAGCATACTTCCAAGGGGTTTCAATTTTTGGAAGCGATTGGATCTTTGTCAAATTCAGTTTACAATCGCTCAATACATTCAAAAGACTCGCCAGGCTTCCTCTTTTGTGTTCCAATTCAAACTTTATTGAGGCCTTGTTGATATTGCGTTCATCTCTCTCTGAATTGGTTGTTCTTACAATCACAAAACGTGTCTCGTTATGCTTAATTGTTTGAATGCTCTTTGAAATAATCTCCAAATTAAATAATTCCGAAGCTAATTGACTTGCCACAGCTCCTACATTTTTAAGTCTCTGTTGATCGATACGCTGTGCCACCTCCGCGGTATCTTTATCTTCTATCAGTTTGATATGTGGATGTTTCTTGAAAAATTCTTTGCACTGCAACAACGCCATCGGGTGGGAATACACTTCTTTAATATCCTCAACGGTCTGATTCGGCAGGCCCATTAAATGATGCTGAATATCCAAGTAATGTTCACCAATAATGTGCAAGTTATTATTGTCAATCAACGCATAGTTAGGAATAATAGAACCAACGATGGAGTTTTCAATCGCCATGATGGCAGCGTCCGTTTTATTCTTAAGTAAATTGTCAACAACCTTATCAAAAGTCATACATTCAACAACCTCTATAGATTCATCAAACCATTGCTGTGACACAATATGGTGGAAAGACCCTCTAATTCCTTGTATGGAAACCGATTTTATCAAAATTCTAATTTTAGTTTTAAAAGATTCCGCAAAAAAACGGATTTAGTTTTTAATACATTTTTGAATGCTTCGCTCTGCTGATTTTCAAAACGGTTAAAAACTAAAAAGTCCCGATTTTCATCGAGACTTATATTAAAATTTATAGCTTATAAATTATACATACAACGTCTCGTTTCTTTTGCTAAAAAAGAAATAATACCAGTTGTAATATGTAAAATTTGTTGTTCTCATTATTTTAAAAAGCTAAAGTAACCAATAAATCCACAAAACAAAATATATTTTTAAATCTTTTAATACTATTACGATTTCGTGAAACGTTGGGATAACTATTATTGTTTATTTTTGAATAAATATTCTGACCATGTCAATAGAAGTTGAAAATTTATCAAAAGTTTATGGCGAACAAAAAGCCTTGGATAGTATTTCCTTCAAAATAAATAAAGGAGAGATTGTTGGATTTTTAGGACCCAATGGTGCCGGAAAATCAACTATGATGAAGATTTTGACGACCTATATTGAAGCGTCGGAAGGTATCGCCAAAGTCAATGATTTTGATGTTAAAAATGAATCGTTAGACGTTCAAAAATTGGTGGGTTATCTGCCAGAGCATAATCCCTTGTATTTGGACATGTATGTCAGGGAATATTTAGATTTTAACGCTGGAGTGTATAAAATAGATAAAAATAGAATTCAGGAAGTCATCGAATTGACCGGATTAGCTCCAGAAGCCCACAAAAAAATCGGACAACTATCCAAAGGCTATCGCCAACGTGTGGGACTCGCAAATGCGTTATTACATAATCCTGATGTGTTGATATTGGATGAACCGACTACTGGTTTGGATCCAAACCAACTTGTGGAGATTCGACATTTGATAAAAAATGTAGGAAAGGAAAAAACAGTTTTTCTTTCCACCCATATTATGCAAGAAGTTGAGGCCATGTGTGACCGCGTAATTATCATCAATAAAGGTGTTATTGTGGCAGACAAGAAACTAAAAGACCTAAAAGCCGACCAAGCACAAATCATCGAAGTAGAATTTGATTATCGTGTGGAAGATGTTTTATTGAATCGATTGAAACACGTATTCTCTGTAAAAAATACCCATGATTTTGTCTATGAATTGACCTTTTCAAACAAAGAAGATATGCGCTCTACCGTATTTGATTTTGCACATGACAATGGATTGAAAATTCTTCAACTCAATCAAAAGAATATGAATCTGGAGAGTTTGTTTCGGGAGTTGACCTCAAAGTAGGCAGTGTTCAGTAGCCAGTAGGCAGTAGGCAGTACGCAGTTTTAATATTATCAATTTTCGATTATCAACTGCCCAGTATAAAATTGCTGAACATCCACCACCGGAGGTTCATTGACCAAAATCACATCACCAGTACTTCTTATTTCACCAGAGATAGATTGTTGCGGATTAAAAATCATATCGTTGCTGCTCCTATGAAAAATTTCTATGTTTTGAGCAATGAGGTTTTGACCTTCAAAACGACCATCACCTGCATAAAATCCAACGAACAAATTATTTACAGTGCCATCGATAAAGATGTTGGAAAGCCCATTGGTTGCCACATTTAAGATATTACAATTGACCTGTAATCGAAAATCACCATCTGTATGAAACGCATCCTCTTCTGCAAAATCTTCTGAAATCAAACTCAAATTTGGAAAATTCAAAACACCGTTACTTCTAACTGTCAAGCCAGAACTATTTCTGATTTCAGTAATATTAGGTGCAGTTACATAGATTTTAGTTAGACCATACTCTCTAACTAAATTACATCCATTTTCATTCTTTAAAACAAGTCGTCCTTCTTCTACAGTTACTTTAATGTCATTCATTAAATATTCTCCGGTTTCTACGACCACACTTTCCATTGGAGCTTCGGTTAAAATCAGTTCGATACGTTCAAAAACGGTGATTTTATCAAATGGGGAAACCTCAAACTCTTGTTGAACGATGTCACCGGCATTTTGAAAACAATTTGGGACTTTGTCGCCATTGCAGGCAAACACCAAAAACACTGATAATATGTAAATTAGTTTCTTCATAATCTTACTCCTACTCCAAATTCAACTGCTTCCGCCTTTGCGCCATGTGCCTTCACTGTAATGGCTCCAAAAAATTTATCTCCAAAATAACGCTGTAACCCAATCCTATTGTAAACCCGTCCTTCAAAATCATAAGGATAGTAAACATAATACCCCAATTGCGTGATTAAGGATGTTTT
>JBBSLN010000077.1:0-7956 GCA_038255205.1 Flavobacteriales bacterium | reverse complement strand
TTTGCGCCCAACGATTTTTGTATCCCAATCAAATTCGTTCGTTCTTTGACGCTAACGAACATAATGTTGGCAATTCCAAATCCTCCGACAAGCAAGGAAAAACCGCTGATGATCCATCCCATTAAATTCATGGTGCCAATTATTCCGTCAATAGCATCAGTAAGACCGGAAAGAATATTCACAAAGAAATTATTGATATCACCATCTTTAATCCCTCGTTTGGCTCTCAATTTTTGCTCGATATCAGCCTTCAATCCATTGATATCAGTACCCGCTTTAGGCTTTAAAATAACAACATGGTTCATGCGCTCGTTATTATCTCCAAATCTATTTCGTAAAAAATTGGCAGGCAGAAACACCGAAATATCATTACTATCACCCAACAACCCAGAGCCTTCCTTTTTAACCACTCCAATAACCGTCAATTTCTGACCATATATGCGAACTTTCTTTCCTAATGGGTCCGATTCGCCAAAAAGCGACGTGGCAATTCCATCACCAATTACAATTACTGGTGATCCGGAGTTAGATTCGGATTCATTATAAAACCGACCCTTTGAAAATTTTAAAACTTGAATATCACTAAACTCTTGTGAGACCGGAACAGTATTGACATTGCTGACAGACTCACCTTCAAACCTGATTGTTTCGGGCTGGACAAAAAGTTGATATGCTGCGTGTTCCGCATCTGGCAAATTAGATTGTAAATATTTATATTCCTCGTAAGACACTTCAGGAAAATTCAAACGCACCCATCTAGGCACTTCAGTCGGTGCAAAGGAAAACTTTGCAAGATACATGGTGTTTTTATCTAAACCAGCCAACTGATTCTTTATATTTTTATCTAATGAATCCACTGCGGCCAGTACTGCTATAATAGAGAAGATTCCTATGGTAACACCCAATAAAGATAAAAACGTCCGAAGTTTATTAGTTGTCAATGCATTAATCGCAAACGCAAAACTCTCTTTAAATAAGCGAAAATAAATTAACATGAAGATTAGCTGATTAAAACGTATTTAAAGATAAGAACTTTTTGAAATTTTTCTATAGAGACAAGATGAAAAAATAGTGCGTAAATTCCAATATAAAAATTCCAAATCCTGATAGAGGCTGTCATTTTTTGAAATTTGGAATTTCATCTATAGAATTTTGGAAAATTACATTCCCGTTCTAATCGCCTCAACAGGGTCTAATCGCGATGCTGAAATCGCAGGAATCACTCCAGAAACCAGTCCGATAATTGTAGATAATATAAATCCTAAAAACATATTATTAGGAGACAGCACAAATTCAAAATCGCCAGTGAATGACGAAGCGACGAGAGAGACTATCCAGACCAAGCCCAAACCTACCAAACCTCCAATGACAGCCAAAATGACTGCTTCAAATAAGAACTGAAATAGGATAAATCGATTTTTAGCGCCCAAGGATTTTTGGATTCCTATTAAATTGGTACGTTCCTTAACACTTACAAACATGATATTGGCGATTCCGAAACCTCCCACAAGAAGAGAAAATCCACTGATAATCCATCCCATGATATTCATTGTACCAATAACGCTGTTAATTGCATCTTTGAATCCAGACATCTTGTTGACAAAAAAATCGTCAGGGTCACCTGCTTTCAAGCCTCGATAAATTCTAAATTTTTGCTTCATCACGCTTTCAAAAGCTCCCAAATCAACACCATCTTCAGGTTTTATGATAACAGCTCCTGGAATTCCGTCAGAACCACCGTTTTTAAAACGACGTACAAAATTTGCAGGCAAATAGGCTTTATCATCTGGAGAATCGAAAAGACTCGACCCGAACTTTTTTAATACACCAATAACAGTCAATCTACGACCATAGACACGAATTTCTTTCCCTATAGGATTCGTATTTCCAAATAAATTTTCAGAGACAGAATAGCCGAGCACAATCACAGGTGAACCTGTTACTGATTCCGATTCTGTATAGAATCGTCCTTGACCAATTTTCAGGTCTTCAATTTCATATATTTCCTGCGAAACTGGATTAACGGAAACACCCGATATGGTTTCGGCCCCATACTTTACATTTTCTGGAGTGCCAAACATGACATATGATACAGCTTCAATATCAGGAACATTACGCTTGATAAATTCATAATCATCATATTCGGTTTGAGGAAAATTGTCACGTTGCCAACGAGGAACTTCTGTTGGTCCAAAAGAATATTTAGTGAGATACATCGTGTTTTTATCTAACCCTGATAGATTCTCTTTAATATTTTTGTCTAAAGAATCCACGGCTGCCAAAACCGCAATTATCGAAAAAATACCAATTGTAACACCCAATAAAGACAAGAATGTACGCAGTTTATTGTTGGTCAAAGCACTGATGGCAAACGAAAAACTTTCTTTAAATAGGCGTAAGTAAAGTAGCATGTATTTAGGATGTTTTAAACGATTTTAAAGATAGGACGTAATTAACAATTGATTGTTACAAAAAACATAAATAATCTCCTATCAGTCCACCTCAATTTTCTTTTGGAATATGTACTTTTGCACTCTAAAATCACACAACTACAAATGAGCAACAACAAATCGATTAAATCGGCCTTGATTTCTGTTTTTAGCAAAGATGGATTGGAGCCGATTGTTAGGCAATTGGATTCTCTTGGAGTAAAAATCTATTCAACTGGCGGTACAGAAAAATTCATCAAAGATTTAGGAATTAATGTCATTCCTGTAGAGGACGTTACCTCCTATCCTTCTATCTTGGGCGGAAGAGTGAAAACATTGCACCCAAAAGTTTTTGGAGGAATTTTGAACAGACAACACAACGAAAGTGATGTGGCCGAATTACAGGAATATGAAATCCCGCAACTTGATTTGGTCATCGTTGATTTGTACCCTTTCGAGAAAACTGTTGCTTCAGGCGCAAGCGATTCGGATATCATTGAAAAAATCGATATTGGTGGTATTTCGTTGATTCGAGCAGCTGCAAAAAATTATGCAGATGTGATTTGCGTGTCTAGCGTTGAAGATTATTCTGAATTTTTGGAACTTTTAAAATCCCAAAACGGAGAGACTTTCGAATCAGATAGAAAACGTTTCGCAGCAAAGGCATTTAATGTGTCTTCTCATTACGATACGGCTATTTTCAATTACTTCAACAAAAATCATGAAGAAGCTATTTTGAAAATCAGTGAAACTAAAGGTCAAGTGTTGCGATATGGAGAAAATCCACACCAAAAAGGGTTTTTCTTTGGCGACTTTGATGCGATGTTCACAAAATTGCACGGGAAGGAATTGAGTTATAATAATCTTTTGGATGTGGATGCTGCTGTTAATTTGATGAACGAATTTAAAAATGATGCGCCGACATTTGCCATTTTAAAGCACAACAATGCCTGTGGAATCGCTCAACGTGAGACGCTTCATAAAGCCTATGTGGATGCCCTAGCTGGTGACCCCGTTTCTGCATTTGGTGGCATACTAATAAGCAATACCGAAATCGACAAACCTACTGCAGAAGAGATACATGGCCTGTTTTGTGAGGTGGTCATCGCTCCTTCGTTTTCATCGGAAGCTTTGGAAATTTTAAAAGGCAAAAAAAATCGTATTCTACTTATACTAAATGAGGTTGAATTACCCCAAACCACTGTAAGAAGCTGTTTGAACGGTATTTTGGTTCAAGATAAGAATAGCATCACTGATGCACTCGAACATTTATCCTATGCGACCGACAATAAACCAACCCAAAACGAGTTAGAAGACTTGATGTTTGCATCTAAAATTTGCAAGCACACCAAATCGAATACCATTGTTTTAGCAAAAAACAAACAATTGTGTGCAAGTGGCACGGGACAAACCAGTCGTGTTGATGCTTTAAACCAAGCAATTCATAAAGCACAATCATTCAAATTTGATTTATACGGTGCTGTAATGGCAAGTGATGCATTTTTTCCATTTCCAGATTGTGTGGAAATTGCCGATAAGGCTGGAATCACCTCCGTCATTCAACCAGGAGGTTCTATCAAGGATGAATTGAGCATCGATTATTGCAATAAAAATGGAGTGTCTATGGTATTTACAGGAACCCGCCATTTTAAACATTAAAATTCCTATGAAAGTAGGTCTCCTGTAAAGAATTGATGATTTTTTATATGAAAAGTTTCAAGAAGTCGTCAACTAAATTTTAAAAATTAACGTATATTATTAAATCCTTAATATTTAGTAAGTTTTATTACATTTACAACAGCAACCAAAACGAGTATCAACTTTTACAATTAACAGACGCAGATGGGATTTTTTGATTTCTTGACAGAAGAAATAGCAATCGATTTAGGAACAGCAAACACATTGATAATCCATAACGACAAAGTGGTAGTGGATAGTCCCTCCATAGTTGCCAGAGACCGAATAACAGGAAAGATTATTGCAGTTGGTAAAGAAGCCAGCTTGATGCAAGGAAAAACACATGAAAACATCAAAACCATTAGACCTCTTAAAGATGGTGTCATTGCCGATTTCGATGCTTCAGAACAAATGATTAATCTATTCATCAAAAATATTCCTGCGCTCAAAAAGAAATGGTTCAATCCAGCTTTAAGAATGGTGGTCTGTATTCCATCAGGGATTACTGAAGTGGAAATGCGTGCGGTAAAAGAATCTTGCGAACGCGTGAATGGTAAAGAAGTCTATTTGATTCATGAGCCAATGGCTGCCGCAATCGGTATTGGCATTGACATTATGCAACCTAAAGGAAACATGATTGTTGATATTGGTGGGGGAACAACAGAAATTGCTGTGATTGCTCTAGGAGGAATTGTTTGTGACAAATCGGTGAAGGTCGCCGGTGACGTGTTTACAAATGATATCATCTATTACATGCGTACACAACATAATTTGTATGTAGGTGAACGTACTGCTGAAAAAATAAAAATACAAGTAGGTGCTGCGACTGAAGATTTGGATTTACCACCAGAAGAAATGAGCGTTCAAGGACGTGACCTCTTAACGGGAAAACCAAAACAGGTACAAATATCCTACAGGGAAATAGCTAAAGCACTCGATAAATCCATATTACGAATTGAAGATTCCGTTATGGAGACTTTATCGCAAACCCCTCCAGAATTAGCGGCTGACATTTACAATACTGGTATTTATCTTGCAGGTGGTGGTTCTATGCTTCGCGGTTTGGACAAACGATTATCTCAAAAAACCGATTTGCCTGTTTACATTGCAGAAGACCCTCTACGTGCAGTTGTAAGAGGTACAGGAATAGTGTTAAAAAACCTTGCCAGATTTAAAAGCATCCTGATAAAATAGTAATCAACAATGCAACAAATTATCAATTTTGTTATTCGAAACAAAACATTCCTTTTGTTTTTGTTGCTGTTTGGTTTGTCGCTGTTTTTCACGATTCAATCTCATTCCTATCATAAAAGTAAGTTTGTAAATTCTGCAAACTTTTTAACCGGTGGAATTTATAAAACTACCAATGGCTTTCGGCAATACTTGAATTTGAAAGATGAAAATCAAGTACTTATTGAAGAAAACAGAAAATTGAGAACTATCATTTTTAATTTGGAGTTGGATACACTTCGAGTTTCGGCCATTGATAGTACATTGCTCGGCGACCATTATCGATTTACCGATGCCGATGTGCTTAAAAACAGTTATAATTTGTCAAATAATTTATTGACGATTAACAAAGGAAAAAAGGATAAAATCGAACAAGATTTTGGTGTCATTACCTCCAAAGGGATTGTCGGTATCGTCGAGAACACCTCCAACAATTATGCGACTGTATTGTCTGTTTTGAGCAAAAAGAATAGAATCAATGCGCAGCTTAGAAAAACAAATCATATTGGGTCTCTTGTCTGGAATGGAAAGTCATCCGAATTTGTACAATTAATCGACATTTCAAAATTTGCTCCAGTAGCTGTTGGTGATACCATTATGACAGGAGGTCAGTCTGCTATTTTCCCCAAAGGGATTTTAATTGGAAAGGTTGAAGACTTTTCAATTGATGTTGGTGGTGACACCTATACTATTAACATTCGGCTTTTTAATGATATGACCAATGTTGGCCACGTTTACATCATTGAAAATCTCAATGCTGGTGAAATAAAATCATTACAAAACCAAAGCAATGAATAGCGTTACATTCAATAGCATCATTCGCTTCGTCATTTTAGTCTTGGTTCAGGGTTTAGTTTTGAACCACATCAATTTTTTGGGATACATTAATCCTTATCCCTATATTTTATTTATCGCGTTATTCCCTATCAACAATAACAGAACACTATTCATTTTCTTAAGCTTTCTATTGGGATTGTGTGTTGATTTTTTTACAGATACAGGAGGTATTCATGCCGCTGCTTGTGTAACTGTTGCATACATTCGTCCACCAATTTTGAAATTTTCATTTGGTACAATTTATGATAATCAAACCATTAAATTCAATCAGATAGAAATTGGAAATCGAATGGTCTATTTTAGCATCCTGGCAGCCATTCACCATCTGATACTCTTTTCATTGGAAGTTTTTAATACTTCTGATATCATATTAATCCTAAAAAAGACGTTGTTCTCAAGTATTTTTACTATAATATTGTGTACACTATTAAGTATTTTATTCAGCCCTAAACGTAAATGAGAAAGCTATTACTTTTTTCAATTATTACAACCGTCGGACTTATATTTATTGCTCGTCTATTTTACTTGCAAATTTATAAGCCTGATGTTTACAATTTATATGAAGACAACGCCATTCGTAAAGTATACGACTATCCTAAACGTGGATATATTTACGATAGACATGGAGCGCTTTTGGTGGCCAATCAGCCGTCTTACGATGTCATGGTCATCCCAAGGGAAGTAAAACCTTTGGACACGATGGAATTGTGCTCACTTCTCAAAATCACAAAGCAAGATTTTTTGAATATATATAATAAAGCCTATACCTATTCTCCTCGTCTTCCTTCTGTATTTATCCCACAATTATCGAGAAACGATTTTGCGATGCTTCAAGAAAAGATTCGCAAATTTGAAGGTTTTTATATTCAAAAGCGTTCTTTGAGAGATTATCAGCGCTCCATTGGCGCCAACGTTTTAGGAGATATTGGAGAAGTCAATGATTTCCTGATTCAAAAATACCCCTATTATAAAATGGGCGATTTGATTGGTAAGCAAGGTGTTGAACAGACCTATGAGGAAGTTTTAAGAGGTGTAAAAGGCATTAAATTCATACAAAAAGACCGCTTCAATCGCGATATCAGTGCTTACAAAGCAGGAATTTATGACACATTGCCACAATCTGGTCGTGATATTACCATTACCATTGATGCTGTATTACAGGAGTATGGCGAAATGCTGATGCAACATAAACGCGGCGGCATCGTAGCTATTGAGCCAGCGACAGGGGAAATTCTTGCCATGATTTCGGCTCCTACGTACAATCCTAGTTTATTAGTTGGACGGCAGCGTTCAGCAAATTTCTCGAAACTCTATAACGACACGATTGCTAAACCTTTATACGACAGAGGACTTCAAGCGATGTATCCACCTGGTTCTCCTTTTAAAATTTTGAATGCCCTTATCGGTCTACAAGAAAATGTTGTCACGACGGAAGATCGCTTTGGCTGTAACCATGGCTATAGTTATGGAGGTAGAAAAATGGGATGTCATAGTCATCCTAGTCCTTTGGCGATGAACGGAGGAATTTATAATTCTTGTAATGCCTATTTTGCAAATGTATATCGGAGGATTATCGACAAATCCAAAAATCCAGGCGAAGGTATGGATATCTGGAGTGATCATGTGAAAAGCTTTGGATTGGGAAATTACCTCAACAACGATTTGTCAGTCGGACAACCAGGGAAAATTCCAAATAGTAAGACTTATGACCGTCTTTACGGTGACAATCGATGGGGAAGTACTTACAACTTATCAAATGCAATTGGTCAAGGAGAAATTTTAA
>JBBSLN010000076.1:0-7975 GCA_038255205.1 Flavobacteriales bacterium | reverse complement strand
TTATGGTCTGTATGATGCACTAAATGAATCATCCAAAGAGGTTTCACTTTGTGCTCTACATAATGCGCGAGATAAGCACCGATGAAATCCAATAGCAAAACCCCTATCAAAGCATAAAGCCACAAGGACATTTCTGGTAACCAATTGATGATTCCAAAATCATTTACCATCACCCAATCGGCTGTTTTCAATAGAAGAAACGCCAAACCAAAGTTTATGATAATCGTGGTCAATGTGAAAAAAAGATTTGGAACCGCGTGTTGCCACTTCTTGTAATCAAATCGAAATAACGGCAGAGCACCTTCCAAAAGCCAGAAAAACGTAATGCCTCCAACCAGTATGATACTGCGATGAAGCGAAGGAATGGTTTCGAAATAATTAATTAGTGTTTCCATCCAAATGGTTTTTTAGAATTAATTCGGCCTTCTTCAAATCTAGTGAAGAAACTTTACTTTTCCACAAATCAGCATTCATTTCATCCTTTAACAATTTGAAGACCGTATAATTCAGGAATGCAAATAACGATGTATTTATGCTGTCCAATTCCTCGGCATCAATTCGTTTAATCTGTCGATATGCTTTTTTAGCTTTATTTAAAATCACCAGCTCTTTGATTCTAAGCAATTCGATTTTTTGTGAATAAGCTTCAGTTTTACCATCATTCATTTGGGATAAGAATTTTTCCGACTCATCAAGGTAGATATTTGCCAAGGCTATAATTTCTGGTTGTAACTTTTCATCTACGAAAATGGCAAAATCAACATACCTTATAGCCAATAAAGATGCAGACAAAAAGTTCTTCTCGTTAAAATAATTGTCTAGTTCAGACCTTAAATAAGATGTGTCCAGCGCATATTTACCAATCAACAAAGAAAGGTTTGATAAACTATCCGAAGATTCACCCATGTTTAATATGTTCCCATTTACATCCATAATCTTAATACTGTCGTCATTAAGTTTATTTATGTAACCGTAGCCTCTTCCTTCGGCTGCTTTTATAAAGCTTTTATACTCTAATTCAGAAAGTTTAACCGGCACAAAATACTGCCAAATAATGGAATCCAAGCTCGTATTTCTAGACAAATCAATCACCGCGACCTCACCACTATCAGAATTAATCACTAGTGGAATCGAATAATCGAAAGACTCTTCCCATAGGACGAACAGCATTTTGTTTTGAACACGGGCCAATCGTTTGGCAACATCAAAAGAAGTAAACCATTCTTGGCCACTGCAAACGCTCACAAATAAAGAAAACATAACTAGTAAAATGGTTCGTTTCATTTCTTTTTCTTATAAGATATAAATTTATTTTTAAAGTTTTATTCTATTTTTCATCTCTTCAACAATATTGAAAGCGGCTGGGCAAATTTCCACATTTTTCATAGTGAGATTTGATATCTGTTGAAATTTTTTACGATTGGTATGTGGAAACTCTCGACAGGCTTTTGGCCTAACTTCATAAATGGAACAATAATTATCCGCACCCAAAAATGTACAAGGTACACTTTGCAAAACATAATCGTTTTCTTCATCGATTCTCAAATATTGGTCAATAAATTGCTGCTGCTTCATCTTGAAATGTTTTGAGATGCGTTCAATATCCTTATCTGTAAACAACGGACCCGTTGTTTTACAACAATTCGCACAATTTAAACAATCCGTTCGTTTGAACTCTTCTTCATGTAATTCCTGCATCAAATAATCCAAGTGCTTTGGTGGCTTTCTTTTGAGCTTCGCAAAGAAGGCTTTGTTTTCCTTATGTTTATCTTTGGCGAGCTCGGGAAGGGTTTCTATGTTAGCAATCACGGTTTAAAGTTTGAGGGATGCAGTTTGAGTTTTGAGGGTCAAATCGTAACAAATTTATGAAATTCGCATTAACTTTGAATTTTAAATTTTAAATCTTGAATTCAAAGGACCTTTTTGGACAAGCACTACTCGATTACCAGAACGGTGACTATACCGAAAACCTCATCACGTCTACAAATATTTCGGATGAAGATGAATTGCCACTTCCCTACCTTTTTAGAGATTACAGTGACATGCCAAAGTTGGAACAAAAAGCATTGCTTTTATCAAAAGGAAAAATTCTAGACGTCGGTTGTGGTGCAGGAAGCCATAGTTTGTACTTGCAAGCGAAAGGCCATGCTGTAAAAGCCATCGATATTTCTGAAGGTGCCGTTGAAGTTGCTAAAAAAAGAGGTGTTGTAAATGTCGAGTTGAAAGCCATTATAGATGAAGATTCTCAATATGACACAATTTTGTTATTAATGAATGGCACTGGAATTTTTCAGGAATTATCACAAGTTTCAAAATATCTCAAGCATCTCAAATCGCTTTTAAAACCAAATGGTCAGATTTTGATTGACTCATCGGACATCAAGTATATGTATGAAGATGATGATGGTGGCTATTGGCAGAACATGAACGCCAATTACCATGGCGAACTCGATTATTTTTTGAGTTACAAAGGCGAAGACGAATTGCCGATGAAATGGCTTTATCTTGATCTTGAAACCCTTAACAACGCATGTAAGACCATTGGCCTAAATTGTAAGCTTGTTATGGAAGGTGACCATTTTGATTATTTAGCCAAACTCTCCTAAAGTTATAATTACTCCTTGGCTTCGTTTGACAGGGTCTTTTCGTCACTCTTTACCATATCAATATCATATTGCAAAACGCCATTCAAAAACGTTTTAACTACCTTGACTTTGGAAATTTCTTTGTTATCAATCACCATGATATTTTTGTCGAGAATGATGAAATCAGCAAATTTTCCGACTTCGATACTTCCCTTTTCGTTCTCTTCAAAATTTGAGAAAGCAGCCCAAATGGTCATTCCTTTTAAAGTTTCTTCCCTACTTAAAGCATTTTCCATCTGAAAGCCTTCCAATGGATACTCTTCCAAATCCTTCCGGGCTACAGCCGAATGAAAGGTCAAAAAGGGATTCACTTGTTCCACTGGAAAATCTGTTCCTAGAGCTATTTTTCCATAGGCTTTAAGCAATTGTTGAAAGGCATAAGCACCTTTGACACGTTCCTTTCCCAAACGTTCTTCAGCCCAGTACATATCGCTTGTTGCGTGTGTAGGTTGAACAGATGGCAGGATATTCTGAAATTTCTCAAAATCGTTTGCAGCAATGACTTGTGCATGCTCAATTCGCCAACGTCTATCTTTATCGTCTTTTAAAGCTTTATTGTAAATATTCAATAGCACACGATTGGCAGAATCACCAATGGCATGTGTATTCATCTGGAATTTGGAATTCGCAATACGGTTCGCCATGCTATCCATAGAACTTAACGATGTAGTCAACAACCCGAAATGACCAGGAGCATCATTATAGGAATGGCGCAATAAGGCACCACGACTTCCTAATGCACCATCGCCATAAACTTTAAAGGAGCGTACATTTAATTGATCTGTTTTGTAAATGCCTTTATTCAAATAATAATCCAAGTTTTCTTTAGTGGCCGAAACCATTGCGTATATTCGGATTTTAAGAATATTAGCACGTTGCAGACTATCAATAACTTCTATAGCTTCCCTATTCAAGCCAGCATCGTCCACTGTGGTAAGCCCATATTCAAAACAAATTTCTTGGGCAGCGAGTAAAGCTTTCGTAATCGACTCCCGTGATTCTTTAGGCCAATGTTGCATTACTAAAAACTCTGCATTATCGATTAATACACCTGTTGGCTTGCCATCTTTCAGCACTACTTCACCTCCATCAATTTTGCTGTCGGCCGTCACTTTTCCCAAGTTTAATGCAGCCTGATTACAAAGAATGGCATGACCATCAATGCGTGTTAAGACAACTGGTGTGTTTGGAAATACAGAATCAAGTTTTTTCTTTGTTGGATATTCTTTTATTAACCAGTCGTTCTGATCCCAACCGCGACCTGAAATATATTTGAGTTTATTGCGCTTTTGAAAGGCTACAACGCTGTCAACCACTTCCTCAAAACTTTTCGTACCAACCAAATTGACTTGTTGCTGATTAAATCCTAAACCTAAAAAGTGACAATGTGCATCGATAAAACCCGGAACGATGGTTTGTCCTTCGGCATCAATTACCTTAAATGATTCATACTTATCTTGTATGTCGCTATTACGACCAATTTCCACAAATTTCCCGTCTTTAATCGCAAAGGCCTGTGCCTTATCAAAAGTAGCATTGACCATATATACATTTGCATTGATAACAATCGTATCGACTTGGATTTTCTCTACTTTTTTGCATGAGAAAAGAAGTATCAAAATAAGCACTGTAAGGATGTTTTTCATTTTTTTATATTGATTAAATAAGAGGATTCTACTGCTTTCAAACTGACGAATGATGTCGTAAAAATAAGAAAAGCATTCCGATTGGAATGCTTATCGCTTACGCTTTCTATTATTAATATACGCTTCTACTGCTTCTTTGCTCGTTAACCAATTTCGGCCTTCCTTGTAAGCGTCTATCTTTCCTTTGCGTGCCAACAAACTAATGTATTCCTGACCATAAGGAAGATTTTCTTCTTCTACCAAATTAGAAATCTCGATATATTCCGAAGTGTTGCCTGGCAAAGCATTGATATATATATTGAGGGTACGCTCCACGGCTTGAGCCATTAGTAGAATGAGTTTTCCATATTTGCCTTTGTTTGCATCATTGAGCGCAGCATAATATTTTGTGCGGTCGTTGGTCAAAATGATAGCAGGAGGATAACCTTCTTTCATCAACAAAAGATTCATGGCCAATCTCACTGTCCTTCCATTTCCATCAAAGAAAGGATGTATCCATACAAATCTATGATGAAATACCGTTGCGAGCTCGACAACATTCAAATTCAAAGGATTATCATTTAAAAACCCTAATAATTCATCCAATAAACCAGAAACCTTCATAGCATTTGGAGGCACAAAATTTGCTCCCGAAATACGAACACCTCCATTACGAAGCCTTCCAGCGAACTCCTCTTCAATGGAATTCATTACCAATCCATGCAATGAAAGGATATCATGTACGGAAAGAACTTCAGAGTTATCAACCAACTTATACAGTAAATTTATGGCACGCTCATGATTTTTCGCTTCAAAATGTTCCCTCAAAGATTTACCTTTTATAGTAATTCCATCTTGTAGCACCATCTGTGTTTCGCGCAGACTCAAAGTATTACCTTCAATACTATTAGAATTATAAGTCCACTCAATTGTCAAAGCTTCCTTGATTTTGTTTAACGCCATAGAAGGTAAAGGCCCGTGCTTTTTTAATTGATCCAACTTAATTTCAAGTCGCTCAAAAAAAGGCATTAATCCCTCACGATATGTCAAATCTAAATTTTCCACATCACAAAGTTACATATTTTATCGGATATCTCATATTCTAACCCTATCCGATATTAAATTATATATATATTAAAACTTAAAAAGCATCCCGAGTGGAATGCTTTTTTGAAAATATGGTTAATTCATAATCATTATACTTTGAACTATTTGTGTCGCGATTAGGAATCAAACTGATACGTCGCCCCTATCAAAAACGGCATTTCGTCAAAGCCGATCTTGAGCAGAGTCGAAAGGCTCTATACCTAAAAGTCAAACTGATAAGTCGCTCCCACCAAAAACTGTATGCCTTGCACTGGATAATTGAACCAACGTTGGTAACTTTGGTTAGCGATATTATTGACTTTTGCAAATGCTGAAATTTGGTCTGTGACGCGATAACCGACGTGAGCATTGGCATCAAAATAACTGTCAAGGGTTATTGTTTGTGGAATTGGCAAAACTAAAGTTCCTACTTCTGTAAACTGGTCTTTACGTTCGCCAACGAAAAAGAGGTTAGCGCCTGCAAACCAATGTTCATCGATTTGGTAATCCATAAACAAAGATCCTTTAACATCCGGTAAGTTCCATGGTTCGGATTCATTTGTAGTGTTATAGGATAATGCTTCTGCTTTGACTCCCAATTTAAAATTACGATTGACATCTACATTCAATTCTCCTGAAAAGGAAAACGTTTTTACATCATCGTAAACAATATTATAGGAATTTCCCAATTGATAATCTTCAATAGCTTCACCCAATACACTATTCACTTTGTATAGTGCTTTGCTCCTATCTGCAAGATAGCGTGCATTGACATTATAACTTATACTGTTTGAGAGTTTCCCCTTAATTCCTGCATGAACGTTGTACTGTTGATCGGTTGGAGTTATGAATAAGGTTGGTGACACAAATGGGTTTTCCTGTGCAAAGTTTTCATAAGAATTTTGAATCAAGCCCCCTTCAAGACCTCCATAGGCAATCAATAATTCGTCAACTAATCTATAACTTGCCGTGATATTTGGATAGACATAAAACTTATTTTTGCCGGCTTGGGTATCGTTTAAATAAACGAGATTCACACCCAAATTTAAGGTCAAGTCATCTTGTGTGAGTTGATATTGTGGTGCAATTCCAAAATTAATATTACCATATTTCAGCTCTTCATCTGTAAAATAATTTCTATCGAATGAACCGCCTAAATAATCAAGCGTTACGCTTGTTGAAATGATTTCATCCTGAATTGGGACATCTACATTTCCTTTTACTACGAATCTGTTTTCTCCACTGCCCTGATTGTCTTCAAAATGACGAAAACGAACAGACGCTTGTTTAAAATAACTGTCTTCAAATTTCACTTTCCCTCCAACATTGGCGCCTATGTAGGAATGACCAACATCAAGACTGTCTGCAGTAGTTGCATCAAAATACGGTTGTGGCAAACCATACCAATTATACTTTTGATATAAACCACCACCATCAACAGACCATGAATAGTCACGAAGTTTTTTACTGTAATTCACGTTTAGATTGGTATTCCAAAAACCATCTTCCAATAACAGTCCTTCGATGCCTCCTCCAGATGAGTGGTGACTTAAGTAACCACCTACTGTTTCTCCTCTTCCTAATTCATGGTTGAGATATACTTCGCCTAAAATAGTTGTATAATTCCCAACACCAAGCGACGCATAATTGTCGTACAGTTTTTCCTGTTTAGCTTTGTTTACGGTGGCTGCTTTCCCTTTTGCTGGTGTAAAAGTCGACGCTACAGGAATAGAGAAAATATTGTATTTGATTTCCTTTTTTGTAGTTGTGGTCGCATCATCAAGTGTTGGTGTTTCCTTGATTTTAAAGGCATCCGAAATCGTGGGCGTGTATGGTTTTACGACATTGACGACTTCCGTATCCAAGGTGTCTTTCGTTCGCTCTTGGGCGAAACTCGTGATGCTTGATAAGAAAGCTATGATAAGGATATATTTGATTTGATTTAGCATATACGTTTGATTAAATTCCAAATTTTAAATTCCAATAACATATCGCTTCTTGACGCCGCTCGAAGTGACAGAAATTTTAACTTAATTTTCGGTTGTGATTGATGAATTCGTTTTGGCTTCTGCTGTTTTGATTTTGTTGAGTTCGGTTCTTGCTTCGGCAAGGACATCATCAAATTCTGCGAAATTTTTTATGACACTTTCTAAAATATAAGTCGCTTGAAAAGCATCCTTTAATGCATAAAAATTCTTCGCCATAACAATCAATCCTTTCGCATTGTAATATTTATAGCTCGAATAATCTTTTGCCAATTTCTGAATAACTGTGTTTGATGCGTCGTATTTGCCATCCTTATTTTTGAAATACCCATTGTAATACAAAGCTTCGGCAGCTAAAGCGCCTGTGGCTATTTTTTCTACTTCAGCATAAGCCGATTTGGCTTTATCCTCTTTGCCTGTTTTGATCGCCGAACGTGCAATGATGATTTGTGCATCACTCTTTACTTTAGTATCCAATTTTGAATTGGTCAATACTTTTTCGGCATACGCTTCGGCATCTCTATAATTATCCAATCGATAATACGCGTTCATTAAATTGGATTGTGCATATACAATGTTCTGCGGATAATCGGCTTCTGTTTCCAATCGCTTTAACAGCGGAAGTGCTTTATTC
>JBBSLN010000075.1:0-8074 GCA_038255205.1 Flavobacteriales bacterium | reverse complement strand
GTAGCTTGGATACAACAAATCGAAACGTTCTCTTGTGAAATAAAGCCAACCGTTGGCATCAAAATATTTGGCATGATTGACACCAATTTGTGTCTGAAAATCGCGCTGCCAGTCCGTAATGATTTCATGGAACGGTTCAGCAGCAGGCGCAAAATAATAGGGTTCATTGATACCTTGCTCATGAAAGTCAACGTGAATCTGTGGCAACCATTTGTTATAGACTTTAAGACGTGCCTGTGTTTCCACCTGTGTAGCCCAAGCCCAATCTCTATTCAAATCAAACAAATAATGGTTAGGACGGCCTCCTGGCCAAGGTTCGTTGTGTTCAGTCGCTTGTCGGTCTGTACCATAGGGTTGGCTTTTGGTTTCGTTATACCAATTTACATATCGGTCGCGACCATCAGGATTGATGCATGGGTCGATTATGACGACCGTATTTTTTAGCCATTCCTGTTTTTGGGTCAACAATTCGTAAAGCGTTTTCATGGATGCTTCGGTACTCGAGGACTCATTACCATGGACATTATAACTTAACCAAACAATAACGATATCATTTGAAACACTATTACCATCCAAAACACCAGCACTGTTCAGATTATTCTGTCTGATGGACTCTAGATTTTTTATATTTTCTTCGGAAGAGATATAGGCAAGATAAAGGGGACGACGTTCATTCGTTAGTCCGTATTGTTCCAATTTTACTTGGTTGGGCATTTCGGACGCCACTTTCTTAAAGTAATCCACCACTTGATGATGTCTTGAAAATTGGGTGCCCAATTCATAACCTAAAAAGTTTTTGGGAGAAGTGATTTGTTGAGCTTGCAAATCGGTTTGGTAGGCAAGAATACAGATAAAAGCAACGAGAAGTTTTTTCATTTTGAAGATTCAACGGATTAAGAAAGTAAAGATAATGAGCAAATCGGAATTAACTAAAAATTAGGAGATAAAAAAGTCAATACTCTTATCTTTACATTTGATTAGAACAGTGCCTATGCCATCAGAATACATTCCATTTAAAGACACTCAATATTTTTCTTCGCTCATTTGCAATTATTTAGATGAAGAAGATCACCTAAAACCATTTTACCATCGATTTCCCACTTTGGAAAATTTTAAGGCACAAATTGAAGAAAAGCAGCTGTCTTATGAGCATTCAAATCGTGAAGTGTTGATACGACAGCTAATGGTTCAATATGAGGGATTGAGCATTTCATCCATGACGCTGACCAATATCGATTTGTTGAAGCATCGCACTACCTTTACGGTCACCACAGGGCATCAGTTGAATTTATTTACAGGCCCACTTTATTTTTTCTATAAAATTATTTCCACCATTAAGCTTTGCAATGAATTAAAGGAAAAATATCATGGTTATAATTTTGTTCCCATTTATTGGATGGCAACGGAAGACCATGATTTTGAGGAAATCAATTACTTTAATTTTAAGGGTAAAAAAGTTCAATGGAACAGAGCGGCTTCAGGAGCAGTCGGCGAGTTGGATTTGGAAGGCTTGGAACAGGTTTTTGAAGTTTTTTCTACACAATTGGATGAGAGTAAAACTGCGGAAGAATTATTGCAATTGTTCAAAAAAGCCTATTTGGAACATAGGAATCTGACTGATGCCACGAAGTATTTGGTCAACGCTTTATTTTCGATTTATGGTCTGGTCATTCTCGATGGAAATGATGCTGAATTGAAACGATTGTTCATTCCATATATTGAAGATGAATTGTTGAATCAAACTTCGTTCAAAAAGGTTTCTGAAACCAATCAAAAGCTCAACGATACCAACTACAAAATTCAAGTTCAGCCAAGAGATATTAATCTGTTTTATATCAATAAAGGAGTTAGAGAACGAATTCTCGTAACCGATGGCACTTTTGGTGTTTTAGAAACAGAAATTCGTTGGACAAAGGATGAATTGCTAAAGGAAGTCAACGAGCATCCAGAGCGTTTCAGCCCCAATGTGATTATGCGCCCACTATATCAAGAAGTGATTTTGCCAAATCTCTGCTATATTGGAGGAGGCGGTGAGTTGGCGTATTGGTTGCAACTCAAGTCTAATTTTGAAACACAGCAAGTGACTTTTCCTATGTTACTATTGCGAAATTCAGTACTAATTATAACTGAACGCCAAAAGGAAAAGCTCCAGAAGATGAATGTCGCGGTGAAAGATTTGTTTTTAAATCAGAACGATTTGATGACAAAGGTAACCAAGGATATTTCAGAAATAGATATCGATTTCACTCCTCAAAAAGAACATCTGAAAAAACAATTTGAAGACCTATACACATTGGCGGAACAGACAGATAAATCCTTTAAAGGTGCTGTGGGCGCCCAAGAAACCAAACAAATTAAAGGATTGGAAAATTTGGAACATCGATTACTGAAAGCTCAAAAGCGAAAGTTGGAATCTATTTTAGAGCGCGTGAGATTGCTTCAAGATGAATTGTTTCCAAGACAAAGTTTGCAAGAGCGCAATATGAATTTTTCAGAGTTTTATTTGGAACATGGTGAAGAATTCATTTCAGCCTTGATGCATCAGCTCGAGCCATTGAAGGGGGAGTTTTTGATTTTGGAAGTTTAGTAATTATTTCGCAGAGTTACGCAGAGAAAACGCAGAGTTGCACAGAGTTTTGATTTCAGAGCGATTCTATAACCGGAAATAAGCTATGGATGCTGTTGAATTTGCGATGTCACTCCTTTCAGGTTTTCAAAACCTGAAAGGTGTTTCGTATTTAAAATTTTAGAGTTTTTCAATTTCCAATTCATTTTTTTAGTGACTCTATGATAAAACAGATTCCGATATTAAATTCTTAGGTTCAGAAAATAACGTTTTTTAGCATAGTGAACTTAAGAGAATCCATACAGCACAAGATGTCAGATTTTTTAGCATTATGCAAAATTTATAATGTGAAAAACCTGTATGCGTTCGGTTCTTCGATCACCACAAACTTTGATGAAGCTTCGAGTGACATTGATTTAATTATAGAAATAGAGTGTGATAATCCAATTGAGCGAGGTGAAAACCTCATGAGCATATGGGATAAATTCGAATTGATCTTTCAACGAAAGGTAGATTTACTGACCAACGCTTCCATCAAAAATCCTGTTTTAAGAAAAAGCGTTGACACTACAAAAATTTTAATCTATGATGGAAAAGAGCAAAAAATATCTCTCTGATATTTTAATGGCTATCGACTTGATAGAAAAAAATTTACTGTTGATGTCAACGATTTCAATGGTTATGAGACCGATTTGAAAACCCAAAGTGCTGTGGAAAGACAACTCATGATTATTGGAGTAGCTTCAAACCAACAAAAAAAAGGCTGACAGTACCCTAAACATCGAAAACGATAAGCAAATTATTGGGTTCAGAAACCGATTGGTCCATGCGTATGACAGTATTGATAATTCGATTGTTTGGGCAATTATAAATGTGCATTTAAGAAAGTTAAAAGCAGAAATAGAAAAATTAGACAAAAAAGGTCAGAATTAAATAGTATCACTTCTTTCAGGATTTCAAAACCTGAAAGGTGTTTCGGTTTTGATTCTTGAATTTTAAATCGGACAATTTATACAGAAAATTATTTAGAGTTCTAGTTTCAATAATTCATTCATGAATTCGTGGCTAACAAATCCTTAAAAAAAAGCGGAATCGTAAATCGTAATTCCCAAATCATTCCTATTTTTGCACATGCAACACAACAAAGTCCTAATTTTAGATTTCGGGTCGCAATACACACAACTTATTGCAAGAAGAGTCCGAGAGCTCAATATTTATTGCGAAATCCATCCGTATAACAAAATTCCAGCTGATACTGACAGTTTTAGAGCCGTTGTATTATCGGGAAGTCCTTTTTCCGTAAGAGCAGAAAATGCACCACATCCCGATTTATCATTAATAAGAGGTAAAAAACCATTGTTGGCAGTATGTTATGGTGCCCAATATTTAGCGCATTTTTCGGGAGGTAAAGTAGAAGCGTCCAATACTCGTGAATATGGAAGAGCGAACTTATCCTTTATTAAAGTGAAAGAACCTTTATTTAACCATATTGATGCGGGCAGCCAAGTGTGGATGAGCCATAGTGATACCATTAAGGAATTACCAACGAACGGCGTTTTGATTGCCAGCACAAAAGATGTTGAAAATGCAGCATATACAATCGAAGGAGAAATGACTTATGCCTTACAATTTCACCCAGAAGTCTATCACACAACCGATGGAAAACAATTGCTTGAAAATTTCTTGGTACATATTGCAAAAGTGGAGCAAGATTGGACACCGCAATCGTTCGTAGAAGAAACTGTTGAAGCGCTTCAGGAAAAAATAGGAAATGATAAAGTCGTTCTTGGATTGTCTGGTGGTGTGGATTCATCTGTAGCTGCCATTTTATTGCACAAAGCGATTGGTAAAAATCTATACTGCATATTCGTAAATAATGGTTTGCTTCGTAAAAACGAATTTGAAAGCGTGCTTAAGCAATATGAAGGCATGGGACTTAATGTCAAAGGCGTCGATGCTTCGGCACGCTTTTTGGATGCCCTTGCTGGATTGAGCGACCCAGAATTGAAACGTAAAGCAATAGGTCGCGTGTTCATTGAGGTATTTGATGATGAGGCGCATCATATTGAAGATGTTAAGTGGTTGGCACAAGGCACCATTTATCCAGATGTCATAGAAAGTGTTTCAGCAACTGGCGGACCGAGTGCCACAATAAAGAGTCATCATAATGTTGGCGGTTTACCCGATTTCATGAAATTGAAAATTGTGGAGCCCTTGAAAGCGTTGTTTAAAGATGAGGTCAGAAGAGTAGGAGCAACTATGGGAATGGACCCTGATTTATTGGGAAGACATCCGTTTCCGGGACCCGGTTTGGCGATTCGGATTTTAGGTGATATTACAGCCGAAAAAGTTCGTATTTTACAAGAAGTTGATGCTGTTTTTATCAATAATTTGAGAGAATGGAATTTGTACGACAAAGTATGGCAAGCTGGCGCAATTTTGTTGCCAGTCAATAGTGTAGGCGTGATGGGAGACGAGCGTACTTATGAAAAATGTGTCGCATTGAGAGCAGTAGAAAGTACGGATGGAATGACGGCAGATTGGGTCAATTTACCCTATGAGTTTTTGCAAAAAACATCTAACGAAATAATAAATAAAGTAAAAGGCGTTAATAGAGTAGTGTACGACATTAGCTCAAAACCGCCAGCAACCATAGAATGGGAATGAAAAAGAGTTGGCAATATACAGTAACAGTTAGCAGTCAATTACAATACAAAACATGAAAAAACTTCTTTTAATTATTATCATAATAGTTTCTTGTCAATCCTTTGCTTTTTCGCAAAACTACAAGACACATATCGTTATGAAAGGCGAAACTGTTGAAAGTATTGCCAAAAAATACAAACTGACATCAGCTGATATTTATGCATTGAATCCTGATGCCAGAAAAAAAGTTGATACCAATGATGTATTAATTATACCTAATACCAGTGCAGACACTACTGGAAAAGTTGAAACCCGAGAATTACTCGGTTATGATACGCATAAGGTAAAACGCAAAGAAACGCTTTACAGTCTATCGAAAGAATACAATATAGAGATTGCCGATATCAAGGAACACAACAAACAATTGTATTCTGAAAATCTTCAAAAAGGTGATAAAATCCGAATTCCTAAATACAAGACAGTCGTTTCAAATGTGACCGTAAAGAATAATACTGTAAAAAAATATACCGTACAGCCTAAAGAAGGCAAATGGAGAATTGCCTATAAATTTGGGTTGACCGTTCCAGAATTGGAAGCGCTAAATCCAGGGTTGGCTGAAGTTTTAAATCCTGGGGATGAGATTAATGTTCCCAACATACAGTCACAAGAAGAAAAATTGGTCGAACCGAATTACAATTATTATGAGGTTTTGCCCAAAGAAGGTTTCTATCGATTGAAAGTGAAGTTAGGTTTGAGTGAGGACCAATTGGAAGCCTTAAACCCTGGCGTCAAAGAAACTGGATTAAAAGAAGGAATGATCATTAAAGTCCCTGGTAATGTAACTGTGGGAGGGGTAGAAGGCGTTGTAGATAATAGCAATCTTTCAAAATCACTAAAAAATTTAAAGACCAAGCGTTTGGCGATGCTCATGCCTTTCCGGCTGGATCGTATTGATACCGATTCCGTTCAGGAAACAAAGGATATCATGAAAAAAGATCGTTTGATTTCTGTCTCACTTGATTTTTATTCTGGTGTAAAAATGGCTTTGGACTCTGCGAAGCAATTGGGCATTTCTACAAATCTCAAAGTATTCGATACTGAAAATCAAACAGCTCAAATCTCAAAAATACTTTCGGATAACGATTTTTCGAGTTATGACGCTGTTATAGGGCCCATCATGACCTCTCATTTTGATCGAGTGGCGTCCCAATTAAATAGAGATAACGTTCCGGCGATTTCACCATTGATGAAGCCAACAACGCTTTATAGCAATGTCTTTCAAACGATTCCAAATGAAGATTATTTGGAAAATGCAATGATCAATTTTGTGAAAGTGGATTCGCTCCGTAGTAATGTCGTAATCATTTCAGATGGTTCAACACGAGCCATTAGCGATCGAATTAAAAATCGTATTCCTAGTGCTTCGCAAGTGTTTTCGAAGAAAAACAAAGAAGGTAAGGAGGCATATTATGTAAGTTCGGCTGATTTGACCTCTAATTTCAGAAGCGGAAAAAATTATGTCTTTTTAGAAACCAGCAATGCGGGATTGGTATTAAATGTAGTGAGTTCACTAAATAGTATGAACAGTAGAGATAGAGAGCTCATTTTGGTCACAACAAATATAAATGATGCTTATGAATATGAGCATTTGTCCAATTTTCATTTAAGTAATCTTAAATTTCATTATCCGTCGGTAAATAAACCTTTTAATACAGATAGACCAAACGGTTTTATAAAACAGTATAGAAAGGAATACGGCGTTGACCCAAACAAATATGCAGTTCGTGGTTTCGATTTGACATTGGATGTGCTACTGCGCTTGGCTTCGAATGATGACCTATATAAAGCTTCCACTAACGAAGTTGAAACAGCTTATTTAGAGAACAAATTCCGTTACAAAAAGAAATTGTCAGGCGGCTATTATAATGAATCCGTTTATATCTTACGATACACGCCAGATTTAATCATAGAAGAAGCAAAACGATGACATCAAAAGTAACCTATCTTGGCGATTTGCGTACTGAATGTGCCCATCTTCAATCAGGCAATACCTTTATCACTGATGCGCCTTTAGACAATAATGGCAAAGGAGAAGCATTCTCACCAACAGACACGGTTGCAACTGGTTTAGCGAGTTGTATGTTGACGGTTATGGGTATAAAGGCACGCGATATGGGTGTCGATATGAGTGGTACGGTGGCGTCAGTTCTTAAAATAATGGCTTCAGATCCAAGACGTATTTCCAGAATTGAAGTCACGTTTGATATTCCATTTTCTATAAATGAAAAGACCAGAACCATATTAGAACGCACCGCAAATACGTGTCCCGTACATTACAGTTTGCATCCGGATATTGAGAAGGTGATTGTTTTTAATTGGGCTAATGATGTATAAAATCTTTGGACTATTGGCATTTATAGGATTGCTGTTGCTGCCGTCCAATGATGAGGTTATAGTTTGGAGGGATGACCTGCGTCTCACTTGGAATCAGTTTAAGGCAGCACCTAAAACCGATAGAGCTGCTGCGGCATTGACTGCTTCAGGAATTACGTTTGAATTTTCGACATCAGAAACCGATCAACGAATTGTTAGCTTTAAAGCCAAAGTTGTTGCACATTTCTACCCAAATAAATCTTGGTACATTAAGGAACAAAGTGATGCATATATTTTGGCGCACGAACAATTGCATTTTGACCTTACGGAATTATATGCACGAAAATTTAGGAAGCAGATTTCCAATCTCAAAGTGAGCAATAGCCTAAAAAATGAATTGAGGTCTCTTCACGAAACTATCAATAAGGAATTAGCCATCACACAAAATACATACGATCGGGAAACTGATCATTCCATCATTAAGGAATT
>JBBSLN010000074.1:0-8076 GCA_038255205.1 Flavobacteriales bacterium | reverse complement strand
TTTAAAATCTTTTAATATTTTGATTTCATCACCATCAAAAGAAGTCACTCTAAACGTTCTGATATCTCCTGAATTATTAAAATAGCCAACGGAAATGCACACAATTTTTCCAAATTCCGCCCAAATCCCAGCACGTTCATAGAACTCTTCGGCAGATACTTCACCTCTTTGGTATTTAGATTTAAGTTCCCAAAGATGTTGCTTGGTCTCGTCCAATTCTGAAAAATGATGCGTTTCCGGAACAGTTTCGATATCCAGAAATAAGATATCTTCGAGGTTGAGTTTGCTTATCATATTTATTCCTACAAAATTAGAAATCTCGTTAAGTTACAATTTATTTATGATTTCAATTGCCTTTTCTAAAGGCTCATCTCTGCCATCTTTTATGCCTTGAATCGTTGGTAGCACTTCAACATCTGGGACAATTCCAATGCCCTGGGTTTCGGTTCCATCTGGATAATAAACACCAATCCCGGAAATCATCGTTCGCATGCCACCTGGTAATATAAAAGCGGAAACATTACCATCAGCTCCAGCCGTTGTGCTGCCAACGATGGTTGTCTTGTCTCCAGCTCTGAATGCCATAGCTGTATATTCCGCTTGGCTCTGTGATAGCTCATTGACCAGAACCACTATTTTTTTTCCATTATAAGACCATGACTTGTCAATGCCAACTTTGAGCGGTTCTGTAAATGTGAACTCACCTGGATAATCAGGATTGCCTTTCGTAAATTTTACAAAATCTGTTCTATTGGAATTAAGGAAATTACCTAAAGAAAAAACAACAAAAGTGGAAGGATAATTTCTAATATCGACAATAATCCCTTTAGTGTCTTTGAGTTTTTTTTTTATAACCTCAATATCGTCTTCTTTGATGTTTTTTAAATTAATATAACCAATATTTCCATCCATAATCTTAAAACTTTTGCCATCTGGTTCTTCCCGATACCAACCGTAATAATTCATTTCTTTTGTTTCAAATAATGGAATATTTATAGAAACTTCCTCTTGTTCTCTAACATAACTCAACTCTAAAGTTTTGGAATTGGACCGCAATAAATCTCCCGAAATATCCCTCAACTGGGTAGTATAATTTGAAGCTGGATATACAGGTAACTTTTCTTTGACAAGTTCTTCAACAGAAACACCGCTAATTTTTGTAATAACATCCCCAATGTTCAAACCGACCTGACTTTGCATTTCTGGATTGTAATAATCGGTTACGATGAGTTTATTCTCAATAAATCGAAGATGAACAGGTGGATAATACGTTCCTCTTTCCTCTTTAACGGCATTATTCCCTCCCCAAAGATTGGCATGTGTGTCCTTCACCTCACCAATCAATTTAATAGTTGCCACTTCAAATTCGAATTCATTTTTGGCATTGATAAAATCTGGAATGTATTCTTTAAAAGTTGTATTCCAATCTTTCTCGGTTAGATGTTTATATGGGAAATAATACTGAATCATATTCCAATATTTATATAGGGTCAAAAGCCGAAATCCTTCATCTGGATATGTCATGGACTCATAAGAATTTTCGTTTTTAAAAGACGGATTTTTTGCTTTAGCTGTAAACTCGACATAATAGTGATTCCCTTGAAATCGGTTTTTCTGAATAAATTTTAGTTTTTCTTTTAATGCAGATGAAAGTTCTGAATTGTCCATCCAGTTCAAGTCTGGTTTAAGAAAGGCATCTTTATCAATCTCTTTACAGGATTTGCAAACTTCAACTTCACCGAATGTATTAATCCAGTTTAATAGAATGTCGTCTCTTTGGATTTTAGTGGTGGCATCAACATATCTAGGCAAAATTTTGAAGAGTTCATAATCCCAATTATAATTTCCCGTGCCTATTTCAGGATGATAGTATTTTAAAAATCCCCAAACTTTCCCTAGTAATTCAAGATTTGTGATGAGCGTATCATCGAGTTTTGGAAAACTGATTTTTGAGCCATTGTCAAATTCTGAATCTTTTTCTGCTAAAGAAAGATTTTTCTTTGGGGCTTTATCTAATGGCTTACCATCAATGGTGACGCTTAAATTATCAACCCACATTTTCCCAGTTCCCACTAACAGCCCTCCTACAACGATGGTTTTTGCGCTATTAATAAGGTCTAATTCTATGTCGTATTTTTTCCAATCAGTTGTACCTGTAATTCCACGGGATTGCATGTTGTCGAAAGCAACTTGAGGGTCAATGCGCATCCATAATCCAGCCCATCCACCAGCAACGTTTTCGGTTTTTATGTAGCCAGTGAGCTTTATTTTTTTACCACTAAAACCGTATGGAATTTTATACGATAATGCCTTAAAATCACCTTTGTCATCGATACTCTCAATAGAACCAGAAACAATACCATGTTGAAATGTGATTTGGTCGTAGGCTATTTTGTATTCGCCATTTCCAAAAATTTCCCAATCTTTTGAAGTTTCGTTTTCTAAAGTTTCAAAATCCAAATTGTAAGTAGTTTGAGCAGAACAAATATTGAATACCAATGAGATGCAAAATAGAAGTAATAAGTTTTTCATGGTTGGTTGTTTTAAGGTTCTTTCAAAAAACGATTAAAAAACTGTTATGTCTTACCAATGGAATGTTAAATAACAAAATGTTAAGATTTACTTTTCATCATCTCATACCCTTCATCAATGTACGTATAAATGTCCTTCGTAAATGGGTCTCCACCAAACTCCACCTTTTCAGAAGCATGACCCAAACGGACAATTATTAAATTATCGTCTGGCTGAACAATGACGTATTGACCCAGATGACCACGCATCATAAAATAATCCTTGCCTTTATAATCTTGAATCAACCACCAGCCATACCCATATTCTGGACTTGCGGTAAAACGTGGTGTAATGGATTTAGCCACAAATGCAGAATCTAAAATCTGCTTACTATTCCATTTGCCATGGTCTTTGAAGAGTTTGCCGTAGCGTGCAAAATCTTTGGCGTTGCTTGCAATACAGCAATATGCTTTTACTAAATCGTTCTCTTCGCTATCGACTTGCCAAAGCGTCGGATTTTCCGCTCCTAATGGTTTCCAAAAGGCTTCTGACAAGTAATCGTATATTTTTTTACCAGTCGCTTTCTCGATGACCATTGCCAAAAGTTGTGTGTCGCCACTTGCATATTTATAAACCTGACTAGGTTCATCCACGACTTTCAATCCGAGGATGACTTTTTCTAAATCGTCATCGAAATAAGCTCGCGTTGTTATTGATAAGGGTGAATAATAAGCTTCATCCCAATTTGTTCCTGAAGACATCGATGATAAATCTCCAACGGTCATTTTTGCGGCTTTACCTTCGCTAAATTCCGGGAAGAAATCCCCAACAGGCTGGTCGAGACTTTTAATGTAACCGTCTTCGATGGCTTTTTGCATCAATCCGGAAACATAACTTTTTGCCATGGAAAAGGAGTTGGATTTTGAATCCTCACCAAAGCCGTCATAATAATTTTCAAACCAAATACTGTCATTTTTGATGATGACATAGGCGATGATGCCCATATCTTTATTTATTTTGTTGAGGGCTTCGGTTTCTTTTACGGAATTGTAATGTGTATGGTTCGGCCAAGGTTGAGGACTTCCGTTTTTGACGGTTTCATTATCAAATTCCTTATAATCTTCGAGATAAGCGGTAGAGTAGCCCTTAAGATAAATGGTTCTGACTGCTTTGATGAGGTAATCTGTATCAGTAATGTAAAGGATGGCGATGGTTAGACCAAAAAGCACAAGGATGGTTAAAAGGAATTTTTTTAGGAATTTCATCATGTTGGTTTTAGTTAAAATAAATATAGGGAATAATCTGATGATTATGCTTGTTAAGACCTTTCAGGTTTTGAAAACCTGAAAGGTGTGTCAGCGTTCTAAAAAAAACTCTGTTGCTTAAAAGGACTTTCATGCTCAAGCAGCCATTGTTTACGATGCAATCCGCCAGCATAACCGGTTAAACTTCGGTCGCTGCCAATAACTCTGTGGCAAGGTACCACAACCCAAAGTGGATTTTTGCCATTGGCATTCGCAACGGCTCGTATGGCTTTGACATCACCCAATTGTTGGGATAGTTCTAAATAAGAGAGTGTTTTTCCGTAAGGAATCGTTTGAAGTGCAGCCCAAGCTTTTTGTTGAAATTCGGTGCCTTCAGGATTGAGTTTAAGGTCGAAAATAGTACGTTCTCCTTCAAAATACTCATTGAGTTGTCGAACGCAATCTTCAAGTTGTAAAGGAACATTATCGGTTTCTTTTTCCTCGGAATTTAGAACAATCACAGAAGCAATTCCATGTTCATTGCCTGTGATTTTAGTAAATCCCAAAGGTGAATTGATAATGCAGGTTTCCATTTATTATTTTTCAGATTTGGAATCTGGTTCACCTTCAATTTTGGTCTTATTTACAACTTTATCTTCTCCATTAATCATCCCAAGACGCTCGGCACGTTGTTCCCAACTTTTTCTAGCTTGCTGCTGAAGGTCAGCGACATTGTCACTTTCATCCATGATTTCCAGTCCGAGAAGTGTTTCAATCACATCTTCCATGGTGACCAATCCGGTGACTGTCCCGTATTCATCAACGACCAATGCCATATGGTTTTTACTTTCTACTAATTTCTCGAATAAGGTTGGAATGGGAAGTTTTCTTTCAACTATGATTATTTCCCTTCGTATATCCGCCAATGTTCTATCGTCATGGTCCAATGCCATTTCTTTATAAATATCGTCTTTTAGAACCAAGCCAGTTATGTTATCTGGGTTTTCTGAATAGATTGGAATTCTCGATACGCGTAGATTTAAATTTTTTTCGAAAAATGTTTTTATCGAGGTTTTTTCATTTTCAGACACCATAATCGTTCGAGGTGTCATAATGTCCTTTGCCAAAATCTTCTTGAAATTCAGTAGATTTCTAATGACTCTACTTTCCGATTCCTGAAAGATGCCTTCCTCATGTGCAATGTCTGTCATGGCCAAAAAACTATCACGACTTACGTTGCTGACGTGTGCATTTTTTCCACCAATAAGTTTAGTGGTCAACTGCAATGTCCAAAGAATTCCGGTATATTTCAGAGGGAAAATCAACACGTTTAAAGCTGTGGTTGTGAAGCCTGCCAAATTTTTCCAATAGGTCGCTCCTATGGTTTTAGGGATAATTTCAGATAATACCAAAATCAAAAGTGTCATCAGTGCAGAGACAATCATGATTTCATTATCGCCACTGCCAAATACCGTTTCGGCCTGGACACCCACCAAAATTGCACCGACTGTATGTGCAATGGTGTTCAGCGTCAAGATGGCAATCAAGGGTTTGTCCACATCTTTTTTCAGAATTGCCAAGGCATCGGCGTAGCTTTTACCTTCCTTCTTTTTGACGTTTACGAATGTTGGCGTCACACTTAAAAGAACGGCCTCTAAAATCGAGCAGAGGAATGAGAAAAAAATAGATACTACGGCATAGATAATTAGAAGTGTCATTACGTTTTTTGGTTTTTGCTAATTTACGAAATCAATTTCACAATATCTTTAGCAAAGTAACTCGCAATCACATCTGCTCCAGCGCGTTTAATTGCTGTAATTTGTTCCATCATTACCGCATCATGGTCGAGCCATCCTTTTTCGGCAGCAGCTTTTAGCATAGCATATTCGCCAGACACCTGGTACACAGCCACAGGAACGTCGACGGCATTTTTAATTTCACGAACAATGTCTAAATAACACAAACCTGGTTTTATCATGACGATATCTGCACCTTCATCAATGTCCATTTCGGTTTCACGAATGGCTTCAAAACGATTGGCGTAATCTATTTGGTAGGTTTTTTTGTCTTTTGGAATATTCTTCATATCCACAGGGGCGGAATCCAAAGCATCTCGGAATGGTCCATAAAAAGCGGAAGCATATTTCGCCGAATAACTCATAATCCCTGTATCTATAAATCCTTCATCTTCTAACGCTTCTCGAATAGTCAATATGCGACCATCCATCATATCACTTGGTGCGACGAAATCGGCGCCTGCTTTGGCATGGGATATGCTCATTTCCGCAAGAATATCGGCAGTTTCATCGTTGAGAACAATGCCGTTTTCAATAATCCCGTCATGTCCATAAGAAGAATATGGGTCAAGCGCCACGTCTGTCATGACCAACATGTCCGGACAGACATTTTTCACGGTTTTGATGGCGCGCTGCATCAATCCGTTGGCGTTTAGGGCTTCTGTGCCTTTGTTGTCTTTTAAATTATCGGGAACTTTAACGAATAGTAACACGGATTTCAAGCCCATTTTCCAAAGTTCCTTGACTTCCTTTTCGAGAAAATCCAGACTGTATCTGTAGTAATTTGGCATTGAAGCGATTTCTTCTTTGACCCCTTTACCCTCAACTACAAACAATGGAACTAAAAAATCGTTTGGAGTAATGATAGTTTCTCTGACCATTGAGCGTATGGCTTCATTGGTTCTTAATCTTCGGTTTCGTCTTAATGGATACATATTTGCCCCCTAACCCCCAAAGGGGGAATTCCTATCAGGGGTCAATAGGGTTTTAGGTCTTTTGCCCATAAAATGTGCGCCAGAGGTTAATATTATAGCTTTTTAAATTCATTTAAGGTTTCAGATTCCTTCTTTGGGGTCTAAAGGGCTTTTACCCAATTTTTGGGATGTTTCAAAACATCGATTAATTTTTCTTCCTCACTTCCTGTTTCCGCATGATGGTCATAAACCCATTGGACATGAGGCGGCAAGCTCATCAAAATACTTTCGATACGACCATTGGTTTTTAATCCGAAAAGTGTGCCTTTATCATGCACCAAATTGAATTCTACATAACGACCACGACGGATTTCCTGCCAATTTCTATTCTCTTCCGTATATGGCAATTCTTTCCGCTTTTCAACAATAGGAACATAGCAATCCAAAAAGCTATCGCCAACTTCGGTTACGAAATTATACCATTCCTCCATCGACATGTCTTCTGTTGCTTTGCAATAGTCAAAAAATAGACCTCCGATACCACGGGCTTCATTGCGGTGGGCATTCCAAAAATACTCATCGCATTTTGCTTTGTATGTCTTGTAAAAAACGTCATTATGCCGGTCACAGGCAGTTTTGCAGGTTTGATGAAAGTGTGTTGCATCTTCTTCAAATAGATAATAAGGCGTTAAATCCTGTCCGCCACCAAACCAAGAATCGACAAGATTCCCATCTTTATCATACATTTCAAAATAACGCCAATTGGCATGAACGGTCGGAATCATTGGACTTTTTGGATGTAAAACGAGACTCAATCCGCAAGCAAAAAAATTGGCATCTTTCACGCCAAAATACTGTTGCATGGTTTCAGGTAATTCGCCATGAACTGCCGAAATATTGACGCCTCCTTTTTCGAAAATAGCGCCATTTTCTATAACCCGTGTTCGTCCACCACCACCTTCTGGGCGTTCCCACAGGTCTTCTTGGAAGATTGCTTTGCCGTCAACCGATTCGAGTTTTTTTGTGATTTGGTCTTGAAGAATTTCGATATAATTGTAGAATTTGTCTTTCATAGGTAAACCTACAAGGTCTTTGAGGCCTTGCAGGTTGTCGCCATCGTGCTGGTTCTTGTCTGTCCGACCTGCAAGGTTTTCAAAACCTTGTAGGTCTTTTTTCTCTTCAACCGCTAAATCTTTTTCAAGTGTGCCCATAAAATCAAAATCTCTATGTTCAATTTTAAAATTTTCAAGCGAATCGAATATTTCCAAAGCAAAAGTTTTATCAATCTCAAGTGGATTTAAATCAGTTTTACCGATATAAAATGAGTAAGATGAATTTTTATAATCAGACAAGTTCAAAGTGATGCCATGGTGTACAGAATTATTATGCACATACATAATAACATTTTTTAAATAATCGTTTGAATCAATTCGTTTTCTTCGAAAGTGTTTTTCAAACAAACCTCCTGTCCTTTCTTGTTGCTTATTGAATGCTTTGGCATACGCATTGAAAAAATTCGAAAAGGATTGAATGACCGTTTTTTCATCTTCTTTTAAATTGATGACAAAATGAAAATGATTTTTCATTAAACAGTAAGCAAGGACGTCAATT
>JBBSLN010000073.1:0-8264 GCA_038255205.1 Flavobacteriales bacterium | reverse complement strand
TTGGTATTCCACATTTTCTTATCAATCAGGAAGCACAAAATAACGCGCTTACTTTGACACATCATGGTCAATATGGAGGATTTGCTATCTCCTGTTAGTTATTTCTAAATAAACAGATCGTCCTTTTGGAAGCGTTTCATTATGTTCAAAAAATAGGGGTTTGCCATCGAAATCAGCCTGAATTAGGAAGTAAGAACCTTTAAAATAAGATTTCTTAATTAGTACTTCCATACCAGAATGTTCGACCACCTTCAGTTGATGGGAATAAATAAAAGCATCATTTATAATGTTAAACTCACCGAAAAATGAAGCGATCAAAGGTTTTTCAGGATTTTTATAAAGTTCTTGCGGTGTGTTGCTTGCTATGATTTTGGAACTGTGCAGCACAATCATTTTATCGGCATAACCCAATACATCTTCACTATCATGCGTTGCCACGATACAAGCTACATTCTTTTCTTTTAGGTAACTAAAAACACTTCTGCGTAAGGATTGTTTTTGAAAGTTGTCGATATGACTAAATGGTTCATCCAATAATATTATTTCGGGTTCTTTTGCCAAGGCTCTTGCCAGTGCCACGCGCTGTTTTTGTCCACCGCTCAAGAGTTTGACTTTAGTTGTTGCAAATTCAGTTAATTCCACAACGTCTAAAAGTTCCTGAACACGCTCCTTTTTTTCTTCTGGAAAGAAATTGGACAGGTGTTTACCTATGTTTTCCCTGACAGAGATAAATGGCATCAATTCAAATTCCTGCGCGACATATTTCATAAAATCGTATCCAACCACCAAATTGAATTTTGGGCCTAAAATCTCGGTATCTTTCCAGAAAATACTGCCCTTATCCAAATCATATTCACCATAAATCAATTTTAGTAAAGTAGATTTTCCGGAACCGCTTTCGCCAATGATGGATAGGTGTTCACCAGCACGAACACAGAGGTTTATGTCATTTAAAACGGTCGCTTTGGTATATTTAAAAGAAAGATTTTTTATCTTAAGCATGTTGTAAAATTAACATAAAAAAAATCGTTCAACATTTGAACGATTTTTTTATTTTCTGAATTGTAATCTTTATTTTTTGATGAATTTTTTTGGATTGATGTCTCAAAGAAATTCACATTAAAAAGACTTAAAGAAGGTTATTTTCAATTAAGTATTCAGCAATTTGTATCGTATTGGTCGCAGCACCTTTTCTCAAATTGTCACTGACAATCCATAAGTTTAATGAATTTGGCTGCGAACCATCTCTACGAATACGCCCGACAAAAACATCATCCTTGCCATTTGCATAAATGGGCATCGGATAGGTATTTACATCAATATTATCTTGTACAGTCACACCGTCGGTTTTGCTCAATAGTTGACGCAATTCGTCGATGTTAAAATCGTTTTCAAACTCTACATTGACGGCTTCGCTGTGACCACCTGATGTCGGTATCCGTACGGCAGTCGCAGTGACCGCAATGGTATTGTCATTAAGGATTTTTTGGGTTTCACGCACCAATTTCATTTCTTCCTTTGTATAGCCGTTCTCCTCAAAGACATCACAATGTGGTATCGCATTTTTATGGATGGGATAATGGTAAGCCATTTCGCCTTGGATTCCAGCGAGTTCATTTTCCAATTGTTTAACGGCTTTCAAGCCAGTTCCAGTGATGGATTGATAGGTCGAAACTACAATGCGTTTTATTTTGTATTTTTTATGAAGAGGAGCAAGAACCATCACCATCTGTATCGTTGAACAATTGGGATTCGCAATGATTTTATCGTCCTTTGAAAGTTGTGAAGCATTGATTTCAGGCACTATTAATTTTTTAGTTCGGTCCATTCGCCAAGCGGATGAATTGTCAATAACTGTGGTGCCAACTTCAGCAAATTTTGGTGCCCATTCCAGAGACGTATCACCACCAGCCGAAAACAAAGCGATGTCGGGTTTTTGTGAAACAGCTTCCTCAAGTCCAATGACCTTGTAATCTTTGTTTTTAAAAGACACTATCATTCCAATGGATTTCTCTGAAGCGACTAACATTAATTCCGTAAACGGAAAATGACGTTCCTCAAGAACTTTCAACATGACTTCGCCAACCATTCCGGTGGCACCAATTACTGCTACTTTCATTTTAATAAAATTTGAAATGCAAAAGTAACTAATATTTTAATTCCGATTTTTAAATATGTACCAAAAAAGAACCCGACTTTTTCAAATCGGGTTTAAGTTAGAATATGGGTGTAACGGTATTATTTTTTAAGTGCATCTCTAATTTCCTTCAATAAATCAATTTCTGATGGTCCTGGAGGCGGTTTAGGAGCTTCTTCTTTTTTGGCTCTTACTTTACCATACGCTTTAACTATCATGAACAATACAAAGCCAACAATGATTAAGTTGATAATGGAGTTAATCCATTTACCGTACATAATAGCATTTTCTGGTTTCTCAACGACGCCCTCTGGTCCGAGAACCGCAGGCGAAAGCACTACTTTCATATCCGCAAAATCAACGTTACCAGCAAACGAACCAACAATAGGCATCATGACATCAGTGACAAATCCATTCACCACCATTCCTACCGCACCTGCCAGCAGCACCGCAACGGCTAAATCTATGACGTTGCCAGTCAAAATAAAATCTTTGAATTCTTTCCACATAATAGTTAAATGAGTTAGTTATTAAGTGTCTAAAGTAAGAAAAATATGAAAATGTTAAAAATGAGGAAATTTTTTATTTTTTGATATAACGTTTTACACGCTGTGAAATTGCTGTAATCAATTCATAGGAAATCGTATTTGCGCTGTGGGCCAATTCATTTGCGGTATGATTGGCATCAAAAATAATAACCTCATCTCCTTCCTCGCAATCAATCCCGGTAATGTTGACCATAATCATATCCATACAGACATTTCCAATCAAAGGAGCTTTTTTACCATTGATAATCACATAACCCTTTCCATTACCATAAATACGACTGATGCCATCGGCATGACCAATGGGAATCGTAGCAGTCTTTTGAGAAGTGTCACTCTTAAAAGCACGATTATATCCAACAGATTCCCCTTTATCAATATGATGGATTTGGGAAATAACGGATTTTAAACTTGCAATCGGTTTGAAATTTTTATCTTCTTTTTCAGAATTACCAAAACCATAGAGCCCAATGCCACTTCGCACCATATCAAAATGGGCTTCAGGATAGTTCAAGATTCCCGACGTGTTGCACATGTGAAGCATTGGTTTGTATCCAAAAGCAGTTTCGAAATTTGAAATTATATTTTTAAATGATGAAATTTGATTCAATGTGAATTCTTTTTCATTTAAATCCTCACTCGCCGCCATATGCGAAAAAATCGATTTCACCTTGATCGTCGATGTGTCCTTCAGTTTTGAATGGATATCTTGAATATCGGTTTCCGAAAACCCAAGACGGTTCAAACCAGTATTGAATTTTAAATGTACTGGGTAGTTGGTTTGATTTTCTTCGATTGCCGCTTGAAGAAATTCGTTCAATACTTTGGCATTGTAAAGACTTGGTTCTAAACAGCGTTCTATAATCGTTTTAAAACTTACCGGTAAAGGGTGCAAAACTAAAATGGGCGTAGTTATGCCTGCATCACGTAGTGCAACACCTTCAGATGTATAGGCAACCGCAAAATAATCAACCCCTAATTTTTGCATATATAAGGCTATTTCATTCGCCTCATTACCATATGCAAATGCTTTGACTACCGCTAAAAACTTGGTGTTTTGATCAATTTTGGATTTTAGAAATTCAAAATTGTGTTTTAATGCTAATAAATCGATTTCGAGAATGGTTTCTTGTGCTTTAGGCATTGGTATCTTTCGTTTTGGAAGAGATTTCTTCAGCGTCGTTGACCTTCATGTTACGAACTTTGTCCCGTAACATTGCCTTGTAAAACGCAGCACGACTTAAGGGTTCGTATTCATCGATTTCACCCAACAAAACAAGGGCGTCACTTTTTGCCTTTCTATAACTATATTGCGCCAAATTTCCAGTGCGCGTACAAATGGCATGGACTTTCGTCACATATTCTGCTGTTGCCATCAAGTGTGGCATTGGTCCGAATGGATTTCCTTTAAAATCCATATCCAATCCAGCGACAATGACTCTTACACCTTTATTCGCTAAATCATTGCACACCCGAATAATCTCATCATCAAAAAATTGTGCCTCATCAATCCCAACTACGTCGCAACCATCCGCCAGTATTGGGATATTGGCTGCCGCAGGAACAGGTGTTGAACGGATTTGATTGGCATCATGAGAGACCACCATGTCTTCATTATAGCGGATATCCACTGTGGGTTTGAAAATCTCAACCTTTTGCTTTGCAAACTGCGCACGCTTAAGTCTTCGGATCAATTCCTCCGTCTTTCCAGAGAACATCGAACCACAAATAACCTCAATCCACCCAAATTGTTCTTTAGGATTTACTGTATTTTCAAGAAACATTTTGTAATTTTAACACTAAAACGAAGTCAATCTACGTTTTTATAAAGGTGGCGTAAATTTATTAAAAATCAAAAGCATAAATCAGATTTAAAGTTAAAAAAGTTATGAAGAAGAAGTTGGAATCGGAATTGATGAGTATTGCCCATAGAATTTTAAAGCTGAAGGGCAAGGAGGACGTATTGAAAATGCATACCGAAGTGGGACAATTGTATGAAAAATTATCGGTTTTAAAATTTGCACATGAAAATTTTGAAAATGGGAACATACCTACGATAGGTAGCGATTCTTCGTTTTTTGGAATGTTGGATGAAGCTTTTAACAATAAAATAAGCGACAATATAGAACGTGGAGATAAAATTTATATCAATCTTGATGAAATTGAAGACGACGGCATCATGGAGCCAGTAATGGAAAAGATAAAGGATATGTTTGCCCAAATGCCACAAGAAGCAGACCAGATAGACATCATGGTTGAGGAGGCCATTTCGAAACCACAATCTAACAAGCACGATTTTGATGAATTGACAGCAGATTTTAAAGATATCCCTGTATTTGACCCTGTTACCACGGCGCAACACGCGTCAAGGGAAGGACGCACCACAGAAGAAGAATTAAAAAAATCACGTTCGTTGAATGATAAACTAAAAACCGGCGGACTAAACATCGGTCTGAACGATAAAATCGCATTCATTAAGCATTTGTTTGACGGTAGTCGAGAAGATTATGATAGGGTTTTGTCTCAAATCAACACGGCAGATTCTTATAAGGATGCAAAAAACTTGATTCAAAATATCGTAAAACCAGATTACAATAACTGGAAGGGTAAGGAAGAATTTGAGGAACGTTTCATGGAAATTATTGAAGGTAAGTTTTAATATTTATGGTGTTTCCACGTCGTTGACGAGGTCGCGCCTGTTTGCCGAAAGGCAGGCTTCCACTACTCGTTTTTTTCACAAAAAGACATCAAAAGAGACGTTCAATCACTAACACATGAGTAAACTCTATATTGTACCAACACCCATCGGCAATTTAAAAGACATGACCTTTAGAGCCGTAGAGGTTTTGAAAGAAGTCGATTTGATTTTGGCCGAAGATACTCGAACGTCTGGAAAATTATTGAAGCATTATGAAATCGGAACCCCTTCGCAATCGCATCACATGCACAACGAGCATAAAACCGTTGCGAATCTCATTCAAAAAATAAAAAGCGGGACTAAAATAGCCTTGATTAGCGACGCCGGAACACCAGCCATTTCCGATCCAGGATTTTTATTGACCCGTGCTTGTATAGAAAATGATATCGAAGTGGATTGCTTGCCTGGAGCCACGGCATTTGTTCCAGCATTAGTGAATAGTGGGTTGCCTAACGATAAATTTGTATTCGAAGGATTTTTGCCAGTTAAAAAAGGAAGGCAAACGCGCCTAATTGCATTGGCTGAAGAAACTCGAACCATCCTTTTCTATGAAAGTCCTCATAAATTGATAAAGACACTCTCGAATTTCTGTGAGTATTTCGGCGATGACCGACCGGTTTCAGTATCTCGTGAGTTGACTAAACTCTATGAAGAAACCATACGCGGCACAGCCAAAGAAGTTTTGCAACATTATACCGACAAACCACCCAAGGGCGAAATAGTGATTGTCGTGGGAGGGAAGCCAAAAGATTAGCTGTGCCCAAAATAGCGCTATCTATCGTCACATATATGGAAGAAAAAAAACATTATGACGTATTCGTCATCGGAACAGGAATTGCAGGACAAACTGCGGCAAAAATCTGTGCTGAAAAGGGGTTGAAGGTTGCAATGACAGACAATCGTCCTCTTGGAGGGACTTGTGCCATCAGAGGTTGTGACCCTAAAAAAATACTGTTGCAATTTTCTGAATTGGTGCATAAAAGTCAATTATTGAAAGGGCATGGCGTTTCTAAATTACCTGAAATAAAATGGAAAGAAGTTCAAAAATTCAAATCTTCGTTTACAGACCCTATTCCTATCAGTACCGAAAAAAACTTGACCGATTTAGGGATTGAGTTATACCATCAATCGCCAATTTTTCAAAGCGAAAATCAAGTTCTGGTTGAAGGGAAATTGATTTCAGCCGATACATTTGTGATTGCTACAGGAATGATTCCAAGGGAATTGAAAATTAAAGGCAATGAGTATCTTGGTGTCAGTGATGATATTCTCAATCTCAAAAAACTGCCAAAAACGGTCACTTTCATCGGTTCGGGTTATGTGGGAATGGAATTCGCCTGTATGATGGCAATCATGGGAAGCGAAGTCACCATGATTGAACAAGACTCAAAACCGTTAGCACAGTTCGATAAATTTTTGGTAGATAAATTGGTAGCACATCTCGAAAACATTGGAATAAATTTCATATTTAATGCGGAAGTGAATTCGGTTGAAAAGTTAAGAAAGAATTTAAAAGTCAATTATAAATTAAAGGGAAAAGACAAGTCAATCAAATCAAGACAAGTCTTTAACACAGCAGGAAGAGTGCCTTCCATAGAAATGCTTGAGCTTTTAAAAGCAAATGTGAAATCAGACAAAAGTGGCGTGCTGGTTGATGATTATCTTCAAAGCGTTTCAAGCCCAAATGTCTATGCTTGTGGCGATGTGAGTAGTAAATCACTTCCTTTGACACCTTTGTCCGGATTGCAAGGGTATATTGTGGGCAACAATATCATCAAAGCGAAAGCCAAAAAATTCGAGGTGCCATGCATTCCATCGACGGTATTCACCAATCCTAATCTTTCTAGTGTAGGTTATTCTGAAGAGGGAGCAAAGAAGCGTTACAAAAATGTAAAAATCTACAAAGGAGATGCGAGTAATTGGTATAATGCCAAAAAGGAAAACAACCCCGTTTACGCCTATAAAATTTTGGTAAACGAACGAACTGATGAAATTTTGGGTGCTCACTTATTAAGCTCACATGCGAACGAAACCATCAACCTATTTTCATTGGCCATCCAACAAAAAATGACCGTTGCGGAATTCAAAAAACAGATGTTTACCTATCCGAGTTATAGTGTTGATTTGAAAAGCATGTTGAAAGATGAGGATTAAATTACATAAAACGTTTATACAAGAAAACGAAATATACAAAAAACGTTTTTCATTATAAACGATTTAATCATAAAACGTTTTTTAGTATAAACGATTATTCGTATGTTTGTTTTATTAAATTAAACGCTATGGACGAATTATTTGCAATCCAAGAACAATTTTTAAGTAAGCTTTCGACAAAGGAACGTTACTTGATTTCGGAAATCGATTGGTCAAACAGACTCATCGGCATCAAGGGTGCTCGAGGTTCTGGAAAAACAACCCTCCTTTTTCAACATGTCAAAAACGGACTTTCCAAAGATGACCAGCCGCTTTATGTGTCTTTGGACAATCTTTTTTTTTTAGAAAATACCATGGTATCGCTGGCAAAGGATTTTGTGTTGCGAGGCGGAACCCATTTGTTTTTGGATGAAGTTCACAAATATCCACAATGGTCACGAGAGCTAAAACTTGTTCATGACCAATTTCCAAATCTAAAAATCGTTTTTACCTCATCGTCCATGTTGGAAATCT
Organism: Flavobacteriales bacterium; assembly: GCA_038255205.1. Taxonomy (GTDB): domain Bacteria; phylum Bacteroidota; class Bacteroidia; order Flavobacteriales; family Flavobacteriaceae; genus JBPOFM01. The sequence goes on along the minus strand of JBBSLN010000073.1, from coordinate 217 downwards.
ACAAAGGCGAGTCTGATTTGAGTCGTAGAGTTGTGACGTATCATTTAAAAGAAATGTCCTTTAGGGAATACCTTTTATTCGAAACAGGTAATGACATACCAAAAATCTCTCTTGAAGAATTATTGAAAAATCACAAAGACATTGCCCAAAGCATAAAAAAGTTGGTGCCTTCGCCAATAAAAGAATTTGAGGATTACTTAAAATATGGTGCCTATCC
>JBBSLN010000072.1:0-8286 GCA_038255205.1 Flavobacteriales bacterium | reverse complement strand
TCGTAAATCGTAAATCGTAAACCGTAAATCGTAAATCGTAAACCAAATTATACCTTTAAATTTTCCAACTTCTCCTGATAACCTTTAATCTCATCTCGCAATTGTGCAGCAATGATAAAATCCAATGCTTTTGCGGCTTGCTCCATTAATTTTCGTTTTTCCCGGATTTTCTTCTCTACTTCGGGTTTCGTGAGATACTCGCTTTCTGGTTCTGCAGCTTTCATTGCATCCAATGCATATCGATATGTACTGACAGAATTCTTTGAAAGCGCATTATCCAAGCTTTTGTTCAATGCTGTGGGCGTTATATTATGTTTTGTATTGTAGGTAATTTGTTTTTCGCGTCGATAATTAGTTTCGTCAATCGTTTTTTGCATGCTATTCGTGATTTTGTCAGCATACATGATTGCTTTTCCGTTCAAATGTCTTGCTGCACGACCTACAGTCTGCGTTAGAGAACGATTGGAGCGCAAAAAACCTTCCTTATCGGCATCGAGAATGGCCACTAATGAGACTTCTGGCAAATCTAAACCTTCACGCAATAAGTTAACGCCAACCAAAACATCAAAAATTCCTTTACGTAAATCTTGCATAATTTCCACGCGTTCTAACGTATCTACGTCGCTGTGAATATACCGAACTCGTATTTGTATTCTTGATAAATATTTTGTCAACTCTTCAGCCATACGTTTGGTCAAAGTGGTAACCAAGGTTCGTTCGTCTTTTTCGACACGGGCTTGGATTTCCTCAATCAAATCATCAATTTGGTTGAGACTGGGACGCACCTCGATAATAGGGTCTAGTAATCCTGTAGGACGAATCACTTGTTCGACATACACACCATCCGTTTTTTGGAGTTCGTAATCTGCTGGTGTGGCACTTACATAAATGACTTGATTCTGAAGTGCTTCAAATTCTTCAAATTTTAAAGGGCGATTATCCATCGCTGCTGGCAATCGGAAACCGTAATCTACCAAGTTTTCCTTTCGGCTTCGGTCACCTCCGTACATGGCATGCACTTGTGAAATAGTGACATGACTTTCATCAACAACCATTAAAAAATCTCGCGGGAAATAATCCAATAAACAAAACGGACGCGTGCCTGGCAAACGACCATCGAGATAGCGCGAATAATTTTCAATCCCAGAACAATAGCCCAACTCACGAATCATTTCGAGGTCAAACTCTGTGCGTTCTTGTAATCGTTTCGCTTCTAAATGTTTTCCTATTTCCTTAAAATAATCGACTTGTTTCACCAAATCTTCCTGAATGGCATGAATAGCACCTTGTAAACGTTCTGGAGACGTGACGAACATATTGGCTGGATAAATACTTAACCTGTCATATTTTTCAATAACTTCATTGGTTTGTGCATTGAAGGCTTCCATATCTTCGATTTCATCACCAAAAAAGTGGATTCGAAATGGGTTGTCTGCGTAACCTGGAAAAATATCAACGGTATCACCTTTGATTCTGAAATTCCCGTTTTTGAAATCGGCTTCCGTTCTCGAATAGAGACTTTGAACCAATTGATGTAATAACTTGGTACGAGAAATGACTTGGTCTCTTTTTAGCGTGATGACATTTTTCTGAAACTCAACAGGATTACCGATACCATACAAACAAGATACGGAAGCTACGACCAAAACATCCCGACGACCAGAAAGTAGGGAAGATGTAGTGCTCAATCGCATCTTTTCGATTTCCTCGTTGATGGATAAATCTTTTTCTATATAAACACCTGAAGTAGGTATGTAAGCTTCGGGTTGGTAATAATCGTAATAGGACACGAAATACTCGACAGCATTTTCGGGAAAAAACTGTTTGAACTCGGAATATAATTGCGCTGCCAATGTTTTGTTATGTGCCAGAACTAAAGTTGGTCGTTGTACGTTTTCAATCACATTAGCAACAGTAAAGGTTTTTCCTGAACCAGTGACACCAAGAAGCGTTTGATATTTTTCATCAGACTCGATGCCTCTTGAAAGTTTATCAATGGCTTGAGGTTGGTCGCCTGTGGGTTTGTACTCGGATTTTATCTTGAATTGCATAGGAGTGTAAAATTAAGATTTTACAAAGAAAGAATTCTTAAAAAAATACAAAATTCAAATACCAAATAATAAGGATAAATTTACTATCGCGGAATTTTAGTATTTGACTGTTTTACCTCACCAAAGCAAAATGCCCACGATACATGCGTCCATCTGGGAGCGTTGCGACAATCCAATAATCACCGCTCGGAAGCGGTTTTCCTTTGATGGTGCCATCCCAACCTGAACTTAAGTGATTCTGTTGCGAAAGCAGTTTTCCAGAGCGATTAAAAATCTTAATGTCAATTCCCTGGTTGAATTGGGCATTGACATCTAAAACTTATCAATACAGGTCCTATTGATTAGGATATCCTCAACGAGTTGTTGTGCCGTATAAGTTGTCCCGTCAACCCGAACATTTTGAGCAAAAACAAAGGCAGGTAACAACAAGAAAAGTAATTTATGAAGGCTTTTCATTTACAATTTTTTACGATTGCAAAGATACAGATATTGGACAAAGAATTATTTCAAATATATATCTAAAAGCACCAAAAAATGACATCTCAAATTAAAGTTTTTACCAGGAATCAGGAATTTTAGACTTAAAAATTTTAAAATATTAACGTTTCAAAGCAAAATGACCTTTGGCCTCAAAGTCATATCTGCTGCCGCCTTTGACGTGAGCGACAAACCAATAATCAGTTGCAGGCATATTTTGCCCATTGTAAGTGCCATCCCAACCTTTTGAAGTTGCTGTTAGGAAGGAGAGCTGTTTGCCATATCGGTCATAAATATAAATAACTGTTCCTGGGAGCGTTTCAACGCCCGTGATATGCCAAGTATCAAAATAGCCATCCTGATTAGGTGTCACGAATTTCGGGAAATCTAATACTAGCACCTCTTTGGTAGCCTCCGAACACCCATTCAAATCAATAACAGTTATTGTATGATAACCAATCCCTGCATTTTCAAAAATATTCGATTCTTGAGGTGGATGATCATCCAGTTGATATAGATAATTACCGATTCCACTAATGGTTATGGTGATATTATTAGGGTCTGAAAAATCAACTGTTTCGACAATATCTATATTGGCTTGTTCAGATTCAATCAAATTAAATACCTGTGTCGTTGTACAATTGAATTCATTTGTCACAGTGACTGAATAGGTGCCTATAGTTGAAATATTTATTTCTGGTGTGGTTTCGTTGGTCGACCATAAATAAGTATCTGTCGGATTGTTAGTGTTTGCGCTCACCAATAAAGGAGAATTATCCAAACAAATAACCTGATCAGGAATATCAACGAAAGGCTTAGGATTAATGATGCTGGAAAATTGAGTCGTACGGTAACACCCTGTAGAATTATTTTCGACCCGAGCATAAATTATTTCAGTATGGAAAGCTACATAAAGGTCAGGGATTACATTACTTCCAGATTGGGCATTAAACAATGAATTATAATAAGTGACAGAAAAACTTGCAGGATTTTGAGTGCCAAGAATCACGGCATTTTGAGCTGATAAATCAAACTCTAATAATCCGTCATAATCATCATCACAATCTATGAGATTATTTGGTGTGTTGGCGATTGGCAAAGGTTTTACCTCTAACATAAAGGCATAGGTATTAAAACAACCAGTTGTCGCATTCTCAACCCTTGCATGAATTCTGGTACTGTTTGAAGTATAAGTATAATCTGTGTTTAAGGGATTGGAATCTGTCATTGCATCAATAGCTGATGAATGATAGGTGATTATTGTATTTGTAGTATCATTCACAATACGATTATTTACTTCTAATAAATTGAAAAAATTAGTTTCATTATTACATATAACTATACTTCCAAATTGATTGATAGCAGGTGGTACGTTAACAATCAATTTTAAAGGAATTGCCAAGTAACAATCAGAAATAGTATTATTCAACCTTACATAGACCGTTTGTGGATTCGTTTGATTATTGAAAGTTGTAGGATTGTTAATAGGATTGTTGCGAGTATCCAAATCTGCTAAAGTTTTATAATAAGAAATTTCAATATTATCTTGTCGAACATCGAGAATATCAATTTCAGAAAGCGTTAAATCAAAAGTTACAATACCATCATTATTGGTGTCACAAACTTCCAACGGTTGCGCGGGATTTGCTTGTGCGATTTGCACGACATTCAGCGTAAAACTGGTTATAGATGCACAAATGGTACCATTATCAATGCGCACATAAATCTGTTGAGGATTCACTGTATTTTTAAACTGCATTGCTATCGGATTTGTTTCTTTTTGTGCATTATTTAATGTTGTATAAAAGGTCACCTCTAGGTTGTCACCAACTCCTTGGGTAATTTCAGCGACTTTGGCAGTTAAATCGAATTCCTCACTCGCATCGTTAGAAATATCATCACATTTAAACACATTCATGGGCTGGTTATATTGTGGATTTGTACCCACCTCTATCTCAAATGACGAAGTACCATAACAGTTTGGGTCTGTTGTGTTTTCAACACGCACAAAGATTCTTTGTGGATTGGTAACATTTCCATAGGCAGTCGTCTTATTAATTCTATTAGTATCATTGTCAGCATCAGTTTGGTTCAAATAGTATCGTGTTTTCTTTCCTGTTTGACCATTCAGGATTTCCGAATCTTTTGTTGAAAACTTAAAATCACCAATTCCATCACTAGAATTTTCACAGATAATATACTTACTGATTGAGGGAAAATTAGGAAGTGTATTTACATAAATAGTGAAATTCTCGCTGGACCAACAACCTGTCATTGTATTTGTTGCTTTAACAAAAACAGCTTTCGTATCAGTATTGTAATTGGTTATATTTGTAAAGGCATTCGTTTCATTTATTAAATCTTCATTAGAATCATAGAATGAGATAGCTCTATCCGTTGTGCTGGTCACAAGTTGTCCATAAACTTGAGTCAAATCTATAATTGCGAAACCATCTTGGTCATTGTCACAAACAATGATATCGTTAGGTTTAGTCGTTATTGGAGCTGCCAATACATTAATGGTCAATGGATTGATGCCACCACCACAACCAGAACCAGTTGATGAGATCTTTGTATATATAGTTATGGGGTTTGTAGTGTTTGTATAAAAATCGGGCAATCTATTGATGCCATCTTCCGCATCTGATTCAGAAGCATAGTACGTCACAATAAAACCAGTTTGGCCACCAGTTATTAGAGAATCAAAACTGTGTAGATCTATCGATGCAAAACCGTCGTTGTCATAATCACAATAACTTACAGTATCGACTTCAGGAAATTCAACCACGGGTTGTATTAATAACTCAAGCTCTGCTTCTTCACTGCAGGTTAAGCTGTTAATAGTAATATATAACATTGTGGGAGATTCCGTAATCACGAAAGCTTTATTAGGGTCTAATGCATTTATTTGATTGTCTCGATTTGATTCGGACTGGTAAAATATAACAGTTACATCAGGAAGATTATTTATAATATCCTCTGCTATTTTGTTTAAATTAAATCCCTCGTTACTATCATTTTCACAGGTCGAAAAATCATGAATGTTTGTTCCCGTTAATAGTAGATTGGAATGGATTTCAAATGACCTAACAGAAGCACATCCAGTAGAGTTATCCTCAACTCTAATGAAAAGAGTTTGTTCATTAATGAGTGTATTGTTATAACTTGCTGGATTCGCAATAGGGTCAGTGCCTGATTCAGCATCTGCTGAAGTTTCATGGAAGGTTACAGTGACACCTGTTAATCCCTGAAGAATTTCCGCTGTCACTGTATTTAGGTCAAATGTGGCGAAACCATCATAATCTTTGTCACAGGCATCTATAAAAACATCTTCATAATTGATTTCAGGACTGTCAATAACCGAAAATTGTAAAGTTGTCGTCCTAAAACAACCAGTCAAATTATTTTCAACCCTAACGAAAACCTGTCCATTGCGATTGGTATTCGTGTATGGCATTTGTATGGCATTCACTCCAGCGGTTGCTTCAGCTTGCGTTTGATGATAAGTGACAGATAAATTGGATTGTCCATTAATTATTTCATCATCGCTTTGAGTAAAATCTATTTGTGTAATTCCGTCTGCTACTGCGTCATCACATGCAATAAATGTTGAAATTGAAGTGATATCTGGAAGTGGATTCACCACTAAATTAAAATTACTAAATGCCAGGCAGCCATTGATGATATCTTCTATTCTTACATAAATAATTTGGTTATTCGTGCTATTCTGAATAGGACCGATAATCGGATTCATATTATCTTGTGCATTGGTTGAAGAAAAATGATAGGAAATAGAATAGTTCGAAGCTGGTAAAGACGCCAACACAGCATTATTTTGTGTGCTCAAATCGAAAGTTTCCACTCCGTCCATACTCTCGTCATCACATAATTCATAATCTGGAATTGGGTTAACAGTTTGGGTAGAACTTAAGGTCACTTGCACAGTATCTTCAATCACACATGTTGAACCTGCAAGCGGCATTTCAATTTGCACTGTATAACTACCAGACTGGGTAACATTCAAAGTAGGTTGAACCTCGCCATTTATCGGGACAGAGTTAAGAAACCAAGAATATGCAGCCTGTGGATTATCTATATTTCCATTTAAAGTAACGCTTTCAGCACACGTAGTAATATTTTCGCCTAAATCAACAGTAGCGTTAAAGCTATTTCCTCTGATAAAAACGGCTGAATCATAGTTTTTATCAGTTTGATCTGCAATAATGAGTTTTATGTGATATGTAATATTGGGAGTAATAGCAGCAGATGCGGACATTACTACTGTTTGACCATTGTAGTTTGTATCTCCAAGATTATACCCTTGAAAATATTGCGCGTTTGACGCTGGGCAAAAACCGACAATTGCAGGATGTATTGTGTTCGTATTTACAGGAATGCTGGTGCCGGGAATGAGAGCGATGTTTGTGTAGGCTTGAGTAGTCCCAGCTTCTTTTATCAAAAATGCAAAGCCGTCGGAATAATTACATGGAAAGTTTTGGAAATATTCTTCCGATGCTAGTATGTAATCAAATTGTATCTGATTTGAAATGGATATAAAGTCGAACTCAATAGATGTGGCATTTAAAGTGTTGGATATCCCTAATGCCGTTTCGAGGTCGGGATCTGTTTGCCAATTATTTTGACCTTCGTTTAAAACAGCTGTGTTTTGCCCATTGCCCCCTGATACAGCTTTTCCAGTAGACAACATGATGCCGTTCTCAAAAGGAAAATTTGACGATCCTTTTTCAAAATAGGCAAAACTTTTGAAGCCATTGACCGATCCGTTAACTTGTGATGTGATATTTGAAGTTTCAACACAGCCCTGAATAAGATTGTTTTCAATCAACTGTTGGGGAGTGAATTTATCATCAATAAGTACCTGTTGCGATAGCGTGATGCTGCACGACAAGCACATAAAAAGATAGAGGGCTCTGCAAAAAAACTTCATCTTAATCAGATTATTCTTTATCATAGGATTTGCGCTTATTTAAAAGAGCAAAAAAAATAAAGTGGCTATTAGGGACGTAAAGTAGACTATAATTAGATGAAATGCAAAATAATACGATGAAATACATAAAATATTAACATTACAGTCTGCGACGAAGATGAGGTTATATTCCAGACAATCCAGTAATGAATGCTGTTTAAAACAGTAAAAAAATTCTAGCTACCTAAATTATAGTTAGTTATATAAAAAAAATTATGCATTGATAATGCTAATTCTAATGATTCATGTAGACCCACCCCTGCATAGGGGAATATTTAGAATCGTGAAGATATAAGATGTAATAATAGGTTCCAGTTGGTAGCAATTTCCCCAAATTGTTTAACCCTCTATTGGCTTTTCCATCCCAAGGAGTTGAATTATTGCCTTCAAAAATCAAAGTGCCGTATCTATTGTAAATAATCAACTCATGATTCAAAAAGATATTGTAGAGACCTTGTATGTTAAACCAGTCATTAATGCCATCGTTAGTTGGAGAAAATCCTTCTGGAATCTGCGGAGGACAGTTTTCAACCATAATATTAAATTGAAAAACATCAAAACAGGGTGTGCCCTCAACTTTGAGATAAATGGTTTGAGGATTAGATTGACTTGAATAGGCTTCTGGAAAAAACAATTCATTTTCGTTAAGTTCTAAATCTGAAAGGTTTTCATAAAACGCTATGATTGATGAGCGATCGATGGTCTCGGGAAGCGATTCGAACAAATTAAATATGGCAGAGTCAAAACCTTCATTGCATTTTAAGACACTTG
>JBBSLN010000071.1:0-8454 GCA_038255205.1 Flavobacteriales bacterium | reverse complement strand
CTTGCATCGAACTGATTTTTGACCAAGCATCTTGGCCTCCTATGACTTCTATATATTTTGCAATGATTTCATCAGCTGTTTGAGCAACAGCCAGCGATGAAAATGTAAGTGTCAAGATCAATAGCGCCGTTTTAAATAGGTTCATAATCTTAGGTGTTTAAAAATGAGTTTGTTTAATGCAACAAGTTACGTAATTGTAAGATTAAATTCTGAATCCATATTTAAAATTTATATTTCTAAAGTGTATATTTGAAAAAATACAAAAATGGCATGAAATTCGGAACCGTCGACACTCCTGAAAGCATTAATTTTGAATTACCTCTAGACCATTTTGACATGGTTCCTGCACTCAATAAAGTCAAAGTTAAAAATGTACTTAATAAATATGTATGCTTTGTCAAATGGAATAAAGTTGATTTAAAAGGGTTTTATCCAAGAGGTGAAATGGACGAATTGGAAGTCAACTGACCATTCCAAATGGTGAAAAAAATCCAAATTTAGTTTAATTAATCAAAAAACAATCTACAAAAGAATGATGAGATTTCACACACGTAAATGGGTAAAACCCGAAGATTTGAATCCAAACGGAACGTTGTTTGGAGGGCAACTATTAGCCTGGATAGACGAAGAAGCTGCACTATATACAATCATCCAACTCGAAAACTCTAAAATTGTTACAAAATATATTTCGGAAATCAACTTTATGAGTTCGGCAAAACAAGGTGATATTGTCGAGATAGGGATAGAGGTTATGAAGTTTGGTAAATCATCCTTGACGCTGAAGTGTGAAGCCCGTAATAAGATGACCAGAGAAACGATACTTACAGTAGATAATATTATTATGGTCAATCTTGGTGAGGATGGCAAACCAGCGCCACATGGCAAATCGCACATTGAATTTGTAAAAGATCGACTGGGAGACTAGTCTTCTGATGCCGTGATGGCATTTAGCTCATAAAGTTCCAAATCAAAATAGGTAACTGCTGCAATGGCATGGTCAAATATATCAGACATAATATATTCGTAATTCGCCCAACGCTTATCACTACTGAATGCGTAAATTTCTAACGGTAGACCTTGAGGTGTTGGTGCTAATTGTCGCACCATAATAAACATGTCTTTGTTGATACCTGAATGGTTTTCAATATAGGTCTGCAAGTATTTTCTAAAGACACCAATATTAGTGAGATTAATTCCATTGATCAATAAGGTTTTATCCACATTATTTTTATTGTTTTGAGTCTTTAGTTCTTTCTGTTTTGTGTTTAGATATTCGGTTATCAATTCAATTCCCTTCAATTTTTCCACGAAATCATCCGTCAAGTAATGAACACTTTTTGCTTTAATCAAAATGGAGCGTTTGATTCGCCGTCCGCCAGAATTTTGCATACCTCTCCAATTTTTGAATGAATCAGAGAGCAAGCCAAAGGTCGGAATATGCGTAATAGTCATATCAAAATTTTGGACCTGTACTGTCGCAAGATTGATTTCAACCACATCACCATCAGCACCGTATTTATCCATTGTAATCCAATCTCCAATTCTGACGGAATCATTGATGGACACTTGAATACTCGCCACGAAACCTAATATGGTATCCTTGAAAATCAATAATAGAATTGCTGAAGCGGCTCCTAGAGTCGTAAAAAACGTCCACAAAGGCACGCCTGTCAGGATCACAAAACATAGACCAAAACCAGTGACCCAGATAAATAACATCAGCACTTGGATATAACTATCTATAGGTTTATCTCGTAATCTCGGAACTGTTTTGAAATAGGACTCAAGCGCTCGAAGAATACTCCTTAATATCCAAATGGTCAATAGAACCCCATAAACTTTCAAGATGACTAAAATAAATCGCTCAAACTGTGGATAATCATAAAAAACAGTTGGGAACAGTTCAATCGTTAAAAAAAGAGGCACTAAATGGGCGACATTTCGAGGTGCTTTGTGGCTTACCAACAAATCATCAAAAGTGGTTTTGGAACGCTTGGAAAAATTGGCGAATGCATTTACCAAAATCTTTCTTGCGATAAAATCTGAAATGAAAATTAGGAAACAAAGAATAAGTAGCATGGCCAGCATATTCAAGAATGTCACCATTCTATCCGATACACCCATATCAAAGAAAAAATCACAAAAATAATGTCCGTATTCTTGCATTATGATGTGTGTTTTAGATATTTTTTATCGACAAAAAAAGTACCAAAAGGAATTATGGACGCCAACAAAACATAAAATAAGGTTTTATTGTTCCATTTTAATTTGGAACCAATTACAACAGCCAAGATGATATAAGCAATGAATAGAAGACCATGGGGCATACCCAATAATTTCACATAAGTTGGATTGTCAAAAGCATATTTTATAGGAACAGCGATTCCCAAAAGTAAAATATACGAAACGCCCTCTAAAAAAGCAATGATTCTAAAGATGTTGAAAAGTGAAAACATGAGGTATTTTTGTCTGATTGCAAAAATACCTCATGTAGCCGAAAGAGTTTAATTTTTAATCACTTTTTTTACCGAAATGACTGCATTGTTCTGATTCATGAGCTTAACAAAATAAAATCCAGAAGGCAATGATTTAGTGTCTACAGACACGGTGTTTGTTTGCTTATTGATATACTGATGATACACTTGTTTTCCTTCTACCGAATAGATAATCAATGTCATTTGGCCATTGTAATTCGAACTAATATTCAAAGAGGCATTAAAGGGAACCGGATATAGTTTTGTAGCGGTTAAATCTTCTTCCGGCGTATTTACATTTAGAGTTCCATTGAAATAATCTAACGCTAATGTATAGGAATCTACCCCTATTTTATGACCAATAATTCGTCCATGGATATCGTCAATTGGAGGATGTATACCACCCCAAATTCTAGAAAGACTACATTGGTCTGATGCGTCTCGATATGTTGCCCATTGTAGTTCAATAGTTTCTGTTGGGCCTTCTTCAAACACTAAAAATTCATTTTGATTTGCATCAAATACACCCATTCCTCCAGGGAAGTATTCGCTACCAGTTAACAGAGTCATTGTTTCTGCTGCGGCTCTAGAGAATGTCGAATGACCTGAAAGATAGCCAGCAAATGGAGGCGAAACAAAAGTAGGTCGCTGATATGGCCACCAGCGCGTTCCCAAAATCCAGCCTACATGAGCTATGTCGGTTTCTGGATTTACGATATAATCGGGACCTTTCCATGCATATATCTTAATTTTTCCTACATTTTCGTCACGATTACCTGCCAAAGCATCTCCTGCTTCGATAAGCTCAATTTTACCGGGAACTAAAGGTAAACCGTGTGGGTCATAACTTGGTAGTGAAGCATTTGAACTTTGACCTTTCCATGCCATATATCTGATTGCAGATATCGGTCTTATATAATCATAATAACCTTTGATTCCCCATATATTAACTGCACAATCATGCATGGCGCCTCCGAGCGCCAAATAACATTTGACATCCCATTCCAAATCACTTAAGATGGGACCTGTACCTGAAAAGCGTTTTTCCAATAGTGGATGGTCGCTCACATAATTCAAAATTGTAAACCAATGTCCCGGAGGTGTTTCAGAAGCGGGCCCATCAGCCCAAAATTCTGCTAAAATCCGTCCGTAATCTCCTCGTTTAACCAAATTTGAAGCGTAAGGCAAGTTTGTAACCGGATTTAAATCACGACCTGATCCAGGGTCACCGCCATTAGTAAAATCATAAAATCTTTTATATTCTTCAAATGTATGCGGTAAATCGTTAAAATCAACATTTCCTAAAGCACCAGGAGAAATATCAATCATTGCTGGATCGCTAGGATCTAAATGCGAAGACCACGACGCAACTAATGCGAAATACCATTTATATGGATCGTCAATACCATTTTCGTTTGAATTTTGGATGTATGCAGGAGATCCAGGATTATTGTACACATAGCAATCAAAATTATCATTCAAGATTTCCAAATCATCATTTTTTAGACAAAAAGGTGTGACTTTACCCCATTCAGGACCTAAAAATGAAGGTGTTCCAGAAGGAAACACATTACCGCTCTGGTCTACAAAACTATCAAAGGCCAATGGCTGCCAGCGATTAGGGTCGGCCAAATCATTTTTATCAGTATAATATCCAGACTTCATGATCATTGGTTGATTGGCTGGCGTGTAGTAATCATTCACATAACCATTCTGTTCATTTGAATTATCCTGTAAACCGAAAGCGATCATTTGAGTACCCAAATAATTTCCCAGAGCTGCATAACTTCCTGTGCTATAGTCAGTGGAAGTGAAGTTCTTATCGTAACCATAAGAGGACAGCAAATTGTTGAACGACTGAAAATTAGCTTGTCCTCCAGGAGATGACGCAAATCGATGTGATAACAACCGAAACACAGCATAGCTCATAATTTCGTGTCGGGCAGCCTCTGTGTCAGAAGGGCTTACGATGCCATTAAAAGGGCAATTGAATCCTCCAAATGTTTTGCCAAGAAAAACGGTTTCTGCTTGTGTGTCAAAAATGGCCCAAGCATCATACATAATAACAGAGGTATGAAATAAATTGCGAGAATGTACCGTTGGTCTTGAAAGGTCGGATCGAATGGCGCCTAGCAGAGCATCGTTCCAATCGCGAGCAACAGAATGCTGTGCTGGCGACTCAACAGAGAACAAAAAAAGTAGGCAAATAAGTGATAACGTAATTTTCTGCATGTGGCTATCATATTATTGATTAGTACAACAAATGTAAAAAACTATTCAACAATTCAATTTTTTACTTTAAAATATTCCTCTAAACGATTGATTTATAAGATAAAGCAGGTTGAAAAGCGTATAACCATTCAGTAATCCCATTATTTAAAATGGTCTCAATCAATACATATTCATTTTTTTGATAAAATCGATGTAGGTGTTCTTCTTCGGTCAAGAGCCAATACTTTTGTTCAGGGTATAGTTTTTTCAATCCGTTCAACCAAAATGAGCCGAGATTTTTATTGCGTCTGTCTTCGGCTATCCAAATAAAACCTACATAAAGAAAATCGTTCTGAAACCATATTTGAGCCTCCTTTTCGTAATATGAGACATCTGGCGGACAGGTCGAAAACACAATGCCACCACCGATTATTTGTTCGTCTTCAGTCAGTACATAAATACGAGATGAATCTTCATATTGATTCCAGAATGGAACAATTTCAATTTGCCAATCTTGTGGAAGAATGTCAAAAAATATTTTTGGATTTGATTCTAATGTTTTAAAAGTTGTTCCCATTTATGGTATTCAATCTATTGGATCTATAAAAGACCCCAAGAAAAAAGTTTGTCGGAATCGACAAACCATCGATCGCCAATGTCTGTTCGATAATAACCGTTGTTAACAATGGTGGAGCTTATACGATTGTTCATCATCTTCTGGGCATCTTTCATGGTCAAGCCAGTTCCAGAGACTAAAAGAGCGATTCCAGTGTTACCGGTAATCAACCATTCATCATTTATTTTTTTTAGATGCATCGGATGGATGCCTTCCTTCATATCTTTTTTGAAAACTACCACCGCATCTTTTGAAAACAATTCGAAAGCTTTTTTATCCTCATAGGGAAAAGGGGGTACGACAATAAAAGCACCTACCTGAAAGCCTTTTCTGGTATTAATTTTGAAAGTTTCACCAGAAGCTATCTTATACAACATCTGCCCGATAGGCTCTAAAATCCCTGCGCGTTGAATAAATATTTGTGGATAACCAAATCGAGATGTGAATTCCAATGGATAGATACCATTACCATTAACAATACAATTGATATCGACGTGACCCACAAAGTTGGTTTTTGCCAAAGTAGGCTCAAACTTTTTGAGTGTGGCGTCAAAGATAGGAGAGTGGTTAGACCAAAACATGCTCGTTCCCATTTCGCCTGTTGAAACTCCCAATTCTTTCGGGAATAATTTTTTATGCTCAAAGGTTATATTTAATGGTCTTAAAAATTCCTTACCATTAAAAAAAGCAGCGATGGATATTTCGACACCTTTTACTTTTTTTTGAAGCTGAAAATTACCAAAATCATCTCCCCAAGATTTTTCATAAGCCTTTAAAACACGTATGACATCAAGACCTTCATCGTCAGTTCCAACAAATAGTAATTGCTTAATATCCTGCGTTTCCCCTGAAGGTTTTATGACATAAGCATCAGGATTTTTTTGGACATAAGCAATGGCATCCTGAAAGCTCAAAAATTCTTTAAATGGTAAGGTTTTTATTTTGTGCTTTTTCAATTCGTCCTGACCAAAACTTCTATCCAATTCTAACTTATCGGTGTATTCATTACCACCAATCACTAACTTGCCGTTGACTTTTAATTCATTGCAAATGGCGCCATAACCAGTATAATCGAATATGATAATATCTGCCCAATCGATATGTTTTTTCCAGTCCTTGACTTTTTTCACAAAGCCAGTCCCAATCTCCCGAGAAGGTTTATCTTCAATATACAATTTGACCTCATTACCCTCCGATAAAGTTGCGTAGGCTGTGTCTAAAATTTCTCCCCAACGGGAAACGAACAAGAATTTCTTGCTAAATGGTTGTGTGTTTTTCAAGGATGAATAAAGTTGAATAAAGTTGTACGAAGATATTAAATTATTTAGATGAGAATAATCTTAAAGCAAAAAAAGACTGCCCAATGAGCAGTCTTTTTCCGGATTAATTAATATGCTTAAAAGATTACTTTTTTGAAGCCATTAATGCAAAGAATTTATCGATATTAGGAAGAATCACAATGCGAGTTCTTCTATTTGTCGATCTGTTCTCTTTAGTATCGTTTTCAGCTAATGGATGGTAAAAACTTCTACCAGATGCAATCAATTTTTCTGGAGCTACACCATAATCATCTTGTAATTTACGAACCACTGAAGTAGCACGTAACACGCTCAAATCCCAGTTGTCTGCGATATTTGCAGTTCTAATGGTTTGAGAATCTGTGTGACCTTCAACCATTACTTCTACACTAGGTTCAGAATTGATGACGTTTGCTATCTTTTGTAAGATATCATTGGCCTTGTTGCTTACTTTATAACTTGCAGAATTGAACAACATTTTATCAGAAATGGAAATCATGACAACTGTTTCGTTAATGTTTATTGAAATATCTTCATCATTTTCCATTTCACTAGTATCCATCGAGCTCTTGAGGTTATAAGAAACGGCCAAATTCATGGAATCTTTAAGTGTTTTAACATTCGTAAAATAGGCTGGTGGCACTTTTTTTAAAGTTTCGCGCATATTCTTTTTAGTATTTTCGGAAATAACGGTTCCATCAGCCTGAACTAACTTAGCATTGCTTTCTTCAGTAAGTGAATTGATTTTCTTATTATATTGGTCAACCCTTACTTGGATTGCATTGAATTTCGCTTCAAGGTCTTCGTTTGCGACTTTTGTTTTGGTCAGTTCACTTTTTAACTGTCCATTTTCGGTTTCTAAAGCAACGTATTTCTTTTTAGAAACACATGACGTTAATAAGACAACCGCTAGTAATGTAATTGATAATTTTTTCATAATTATAGTTTAATGGTTTTAGATATCTACGGGCATAAGGGCCGTAAAGACTTTTAAAATGTTAATATTTAGATTTATTTAACTTTTTGTATCGGTAAAAAAATATCAGATTATCGTGTAGTGGCCTCCGCCAGTTGCAAAAATCACCAACAATCCGAGCAACAATAGCAAATCATAATGCCAGCCATAACCTTTGTCTTCATAAAATTCAGTTTTCCAGATAAAAATTTTCTTCTGAATAGCTCCTAACATCACAAAAATTAAAAGCAATGCTCCGATTTGTAAAAATAGTCCAACGGCAATAGAGAAAGCAGCAATAACTTCAACGGCACCCAATAGTTTAGTGAAGTTGGCTGGCAAACCAATGCTTTTGCCTCGTTCCACTGAATGCTGAAAATGACTCTTTCCACTGGAAAAAAAGATGATAGCAATTATGATTCTCAAAAAGAGAAGTGAATAGGGAACTATTGTAATGGAGTCGACAAGCACCTTCTTTTATTTATAGTTTACAATTTTCAATTTTTGATATACGAAATACCTTTATGACTTTAAAAATGTAATAAGAATTTCATTTAATTCTTTGCTATGTGTCACGTTAAGCCCGTGCGGACCTCCTTTTATAACTTTATACGTGTTGTTTTTAATACCCTTCGCGGCTTGGTCACCTGCAGTTTTTATAGGAATTATGTTATCTGAATCACCATGGACAATCAAAGTAGGAACAGTGACATTTTTAAGTTCAGGTCTAAAATCGGTTTCTGCCCAAGCCATGGCCGCTTCAATGGTGGCGTGTGGAGACGCATACGAGGCAATTGTCCAATCGTATTGTAATTGAGCTTCACTGATTTTCTTTTTGTTCTTATCGTAATTGTAAAAGTTTTTATGGAATTGTTTTAAAAATCCAACTCTCTCAGGTTT
>JBBSLN010000070.1:0-8481 GCA_038255205.1 Flavobacteriales bacterium | reverse complement strand
CCCAAATGATGTTCTTTAATGACGTCCTCACCTTCACCTCCTCCAAAATAAAGCATAGGAAGGCCCAGTTTTGCATATTCAAATATCTTTGAGGGTACAGAGCCATAGATACGATTAAGTAAAGGAATGATGGTCAAATCATACTTTAAAAGCGCCTTGTGAAGTTCTTCTCTCGTAACTTCGCCATGATAGATAATAGGAAGTTTTGGATGTAAGTTTATGAATTCTTCAATCATTTTCTGTTCGGCACCGTTCCCATAAATATGAAATTCATAAGATTGATACTCCAATGATTCGCAGAGCTTTAAAACACCTTGAGCAATTCCCAATAATCCAGCATATACGATTGTTATCTTATCTTCTTTAAGATTAATATCTGTAGAAATTTTGGGGGCTTCAAAATCAGGATAATTCCGGTATAAAAAAATTTCTTTTTCTGGAAACATGGAGAGAACATGAGATAGTATTTCGTTGCTCTGGCCCATAACCAAATCAGCTTTCTTGTAATTGAAGTATTCAATTTTTTCCAATAATCGATAGCTGAAATTCTTTTTGAAAGCACCCAGTTCCAAACCTGCAATTGGCCATAGGTCGCTCACATTTAAAAGAAGTTTTCGCTGTTTTGAACGCAAAAACAACATACATGTAAAGGCTACCAACAATGGTGGCGACTGCACAATGACTTGTTTTGGGATTTTATTCCAAATAAAAAACCAAATCAAACTGAAACTGTAAGACAGCATCGCAACCAATCGGAATACTTTGTTTTTAGAATTGCTCGCATAAATCCATAGGCGATGGATTAAAACAGTATTTTCTGATGTAGAGAATTTGAATTTACCCTTGTAGCCTTCAAAGATTCGACCTGTTGGATAATTAGGAAGAGGCGTTAAAACCGAAACATTAAAATTTCTCCTTTTTAGCCCTTCGGCCAAATGAAATATCCTGTTAGAAGCCGCTCCAGTTTCCGGTGGAAAATAACTAGTTATGATTAGAATGTCTTTCAATCCAAATGATAGATTTTGACCAAATGTTCTATGATACGTTCAGCAGCGTTTCCATCCCATAATTCTGGAATTTGTCCTTGTTTCCAATTCCCAGAAAGTAATTTATCAAAAGAATCGGCAATTTTCTTCTGATCATTCCCTACAAGAACATTAGTCCCTATTTCGCAGGTTTCTGGCCGTTCGGTGTTTTCACGCAACGTAATACAAGGCACATTCATCACAGTCGTTTCTTCCGTGATACCGCCAGAATCTGTTAACATGGCGAATGCGTTTTTGACTAAATAATTGAATTCCAAATAACCCAATGGCTCTACATAGTGTAGATTTTCAAAATTCAAGTCTAAATCCTGTAATAATTTTTTGGTTCGTGGGTGTACAGGAAAAATGATAGGATAGTCTTTTCCAAGTGTGACAATTTGAGAAATCAAAGCTTTTAATTGTTGTTCTTCATCTACGTTGCTTGGTCTATGGAGTGTCATCACCATGTATTTTTTCTCCTTTAAACCTAATTCGTTCCAAAGTTTTGGTTGTTTTAAGCGCAGTTCATTTTTTCGAAGTGTATCGATCATAACGTTTCCAACAAAAAATATCTGATCATCCTCGAATCCAAGTTTTTTTAGGTTGGAGTTGGCATACTTTGAGGTTGTAAAGAAATAATCGGTCAAACTATCGGTCACCATTCGGTTGATTTCTTCGGGCATACGCAAATCTCCAGAACGGATTCCAGCCTCTACATGAGCCACCTTGACACCTTCCTTTTTTGCCACAATGGTACAGGCCATAGTAGAAGTCACATCACCAACAACCATAACCAAATCGGTAGGGTTATGTGCTAAATCCTTTTCAAAACCTATCATGATGGCTGCCGTTTGTTCTGCCTGTGTTCCGCTTTTTACTTCTAGATTGACATCCGGAAAAGGAATATTTAGCTCTTCAAAAAAAGTGTCGCTCAAATTCTTGTCATAATGTTGGCCCGTATGGACCAATCGAAAGTTGATATCAACTCCTTGTTGTTTCTTGTGTTTAATGGCGTCAATTATTGGCGCTATTTTCATAAAGTTTGGTCGTGCTCCTGCTACAATCGTAATAATCATATGTTTTGGTTTAATAATGATGAAAACTGTTTCAATTTACCACTTTTTGAACGTTGCAATTGGTCTTGACGCTCAAAGGTAATGTTCAATCCCTTTTCGAGATAGTGTTCCATTTCAGTGGTAATAAATTTTACTTTAGATTTTGTAAGCGGTTGATCACTTACATATTTGATTATAAAAATATCTTTTTTAAGTTGCTCAATGACGAATTCCTTAACATTGCCATCATCTTCGACAATACTTTTGGTAATATAATAAAACGTTAAACCAGCAGCTTTTTTTCCACTTGGCAAAATAGCAATATCGTTGGTTCTTCCAATCAATTTTTCGAGAATAGGTTTTTTAAGAGTGCTTTTTTTAGAAAGAATACCCACATCTCCAATATCATATCTTATAAATGGATGGGCCTCATTATAAAGTGATGTGATAATGACTCTACCTTCCTCGCCTTTGGGAACTGGGTTGTTGTTGTCATCCAAAATCTCAACAAACAAGGTTTCACTATTTATTTGCCATTCACCTCCTGGGTTTTGAAATGCGATAAGGTCCAATTCTGATGCGCCATATTCGTTAGTAATGGGAACGCCAAATTGAGTTTCCATCAAAAGTTTATCGGCATCAAATAACATTTCTGACGTGACGACGCAAGCTTTTAGACTTGGGCAAATTGAGTTTAAAACAATTTCTTTTCGACTTAAAAATTTAGCAAACTGTACAATTGAACTGGTATAGCCATTTAGATAATCAAAATCAGTCTGTTTGAATTTTTTTAAGTGGTTTTCAAACGCAGCATCGCTTAAATCAAATACCGAAAATCGATAGCGTTTGCTTAATCTGTCTTTAAATCGCTCTTTATAATAGCCTTTTAAACCCAACGGAATTCCATAAAAACGTGCTTGTTTTGAGGTGTTGAAATCTAAATCAAACCAACTGAATCGGTCTTGAATGACAGCCCAAGTAAGTGCGTGGCAAAATTTATCCTTTGCAAAAATAAATGGGTCGCCAGATGAACCTGATGTTTTATTGACATATACGTTTTTGGTAGTAAATCCTTCAGAAAGGCGCTCTTTTAAAGGTTGCTGCAAATCGCGTTTGGTCATGACGGGGATGGCATTCCAGTCTTTTGGGTCAGACTGTTTTAGCAATGAGTTATAATAGTTGTTGTGCTTGAGATGATAACTTACAATGTCTTGTTTTTTCTTTTCAACATAAGTTTGAAATTCATTTTCATTTTCATTTTGAATATCTCGCAATGCCAATTGAGCCTTCTGGATAGGAAAGCCATTGAGTTGCAGTGAAAAGTCGAAAATTTTCAAAAGAAAATGATAAAATCGTTGTTGGCGTAAAGAAAAGAAATTTATTAAACTCTAACAGCCATTAGTTATGGAACATTTGAATTTATCTCTAAAAAAGATTCGTGTATTCGTGGCATAAACTTTATTTTTACAGCAAACAAAACAATATGAACATCCTTATTTTAGGTTCTGGTGGAAGAGAACATACCTTCGCTTGGAAAATTGCCCAAAGCCCTTTATGTCAATCACTTTTTGTTGCTCCAGGAAATTCTGGTACTGCACAAATCGCAGAAAATGTTGCAATAGACATCACCGATTTTGAAGCGATTAAAAACTTGGTTATTTCAAAAGGGATAGAAATGGTTGTCGTTGGGCCAGAAGACCCCTTGGTGGAAGGTATACATGACTTTTTTCTTTATGATGAAGCATTGAAAACAGTAGCCGTCATAGGGCCTCAAAAAGCCGCGGCACACTTGGAAGGCAGCAAAGAATTTGCTAAAGAGTTTTTGTTTCGCCACAACATTCCCACAGCAGCATATCAAAGTTTTAATGCCAATACTGTAGAAGATGGATATGTATTTCTAGAGACTCTCAAACCACCTTATGTTTTAAAAGCAGATGGACTTGCTGCTGGAAAAGGTGTTGTTATCTTGAATGATTTGAAGAAAGCAAAGGTCGAATTAAAGCAAATGTTGGTCGATGCCAAATTTGGGAAAGCTAGTCAGAAAGTGGTCATAGAAGAATTTCTCGATGGTATTGAACTGAGTTGTTTCGTCTTAACAGATGGAAAACACTATAAAATTCTTCCTATGGCAAAAGACTACAAACGTATAGGTGAAGGCGACACTGGTTTGAATACAGGTGGTATGGGAGCCATTTCCCCTGTTCCTTTTGCTGATAAAGTTTTCATACAAAAAATTGAAGAACGTGTTGTCAAACCAACTATTTTGGGATTGCAAAAGGACAATTTGCCTTACAAAGGATTTGTGTTTATTGGTTTGATAAAAGTGGGTGATGACCCAAAAGTCATTGAATACAATGTTAGAATGGGAGATCCAGAAACCGAGGTAGTCTTACCAAGGCTTAAAAATGATTTGGTGGAATTATTTCAATCTGTAGCAAATCAAACCTTGAATGAAATGGAAATCGTAATCGACGAGCGTGCTGCAACGACGGTCATGTTAGTGTCTGGTGGTTATCCTGAAGATTATGAGAAAGGAAAAGAAATTACTGGACTCGATAAAATAGATGGTTCCATTCCATTTCATGCAGGTGCAATATTAAAAGATGGTAAAACCGTCACATCCGGAGGCCGAGTTATGGCCATCACTTCCTATGGAAAGACCTATCAGGATGCCATAAAAAAAACTTATCAAAATATAGCTAAACTACATTTTGATAAGATGAATTATCGCAAGGATATCGGGTTTGATTTATAGATATGAATGAGAAGTAATACTCTTGTCCTCCTCATTGTTATCATTATAACCTTTTAATTGTAGCATCCAATAAACAAAGGCTACCATGCCAATAATGACAAAAAGCCAGGACATAAAGTTTGCTATCCACCAATTTTCCAACTGTATTTTTCGCAATGCGTCAAATGGCAAAAACAAAAAGTTCACAAATAAATCTTCAATAGCGTAAAAAAAGTCTTTCATTACAATTAATATTATATTTACACAGCAAAATTACGTTTTATTTCTGATTTTAAACAATTAGTCGACCAAATTCATTGATCAATTAGATGATTACAAATTTTTTCAAACAAGCAAAACCCATCCACTTTGTTCTGATTAGCACATTCTTGTTGATGGTATTCATTGCTTCAAAAATCTATGTCATTCATGAGCCTCTTACTTTCAAATTGTTTGCTAAACAGGCGTTCTATTTTGCAATTGTTCTAGGTTCACTTTTTATACTTGATTTTTTTGCAAGCAGAAATAGCTTAACTAAAAAAAACAGCTACAAACTTTTGATGTTCGGGTTGTTTATGGCCATGTTGCCAGAGACCTTGTTGAATTCTAGAACTTTGATGGCCAATTTTTTTATTCTTTTGGCCTTGCGTAGAATCATTAGTCTGCGAACCCAAAAAGACATTAAAAAAAAATTGTTCGACGCCGCTTTTTGGATTAGCATTGCCACCTTACTGTATTTCTGGGCAGCTTTATTTTTTATATTGATTTTTGCTGCCTTGATATTATATTCAATAATCAACGTCAAAAACTGGATTGTGCCAATTACAGGTGTTTTGGCAGTCATCATTATTTGGGTGTCCATCATGTTTTTGATGAACAATGACTTTACCAATTATTTTGATGAACTGTTCGTGTATAATTTTGATTATACGGGACTCAATTCTGCCAGAATCATCATTTCTACCACCATTCTTATTTCTTATGGGACTTGGGGTTCATTTTACTTTATCAAACATCTGAAAGACAAATCCAAAAGCCTTCGTCCTTCATTCACAATTATTATTATATCTTCCATTATTGCGTTGCTAATTATCTTGATTTCGCCTTATAAAGACGGTAGCGAATTCATTTTTATGTTTGCGCCATTGTCAATTATAATGACTAATTATCTTGAAGTCACCAAAGAAAAATGGTTTCAGGAAGTACTTGTTTGGGTGCTGATATTGATACCTGCCGTATTCTTAATTTTGTAGCTTTTCACCAAACGCCAAATCACCGGCATCTCCAAGACCAGGAATAATATAACCTTTTTCATTTAATTCTTCATCTATAGTGGCAATCCATAAATGCGTATTTGCCTTAAAATGTTTTTGAACATATTCAACGCCAGGTTGTGCCCCAATAACACTTACCAGATGCACCTCTTTTGGCGTTCCAAAGGGCTTTAAAGCTTCAAACGTAGCAACCATAGATTGGCCAGTGGCCAGCATTGGGTCTGCCAGGATGAGTGTTTTTCCTTCCAAGCTTGGGCATGCCAAATACTCCACAATGATTTCAAAGCTTTCAGGATTATTTTGATGTTGTCTATAGGCAGAAATAAAAGCGTTTTGGGCATCATCAAAATAATTTAGAAGCCCATGGTGCAAAGGAACTCCAGCTCTTAAAATAGAACACAACACAATATCATTTTTTGGAAGATTGACATCGCATGTCCCAAGAGGTGTTGTGATTTTCGACGATTGATAGTTTAGTTTTTTGCTCAATTCATACCCCAGAAGCTCACCGATTCTTTCAATATTCCGTCTGAATCGCATACGATCTTTTTGAATATTGACGTCGCGCAATTCTGAAATAAAGGTGTTTAAAATTGAATTTTCTTCGGATAGATTATGGATTTGCATAAGTCTCTTGTTGAGGTTTTGAGTGGTAAAGTTAATTAATTAGGATTATATTTGCAGTCTTAAACACCTTAGTATGTTTTCCGAAAAAGCTAATGACATTTTCAAAGAAGTCATCAAAACCTATCACATCGCAAATTCAGTTGACCAGCCATTTACAAATATGTATAACAAAGACACTAATCTTTTGGAACATTTGTTATATCGTAAATGTTGGATAGATACCGTTCAGTGGCATTATGAAGATATTATTCGCGACCCAAATATTGACCCAGTCGCCGCTCTAAAATTGAAACGTCTAATCGATGCTTCAAACCAAGACCGAACCGATATGGTGGAGTTTATCGACGGCTATTTTCTTCAGAAATATAGCGATGTGCAAGCTAAACCAAACGCCACCATCAATACCGAAAGCCCAGCTTGGGGAGTTGATAGATTATCAATATTAGCATTAAAGGTGTATCACATGGCAGAAGAAGCAACTCGCAAAGACGCTTCAGAATCCCATCGATTGGCGTGTCAAAAAAAATTGGACATTCTTCTTGAACAGCGCGTTGACCTTTCAACAGCCATCGATACCTTGTTAAATGACATCGCACATGGTGACAAATACATGAAAGTCTATAAGCAAATGAAAATGTACAACGACGACGAATTGAATCCTGTGTTGAGAGGCCAAAAATAAACTCGTTTAACCTTTCAGGTTTTTAAAACCTGAAAGGTGACCATCTATGTCAAAAATTAAGCATATCCTCGTCATCCGACTCTCCGCAATGGGAGACGTAGCCATTACAGTTCCTGTGTTGAAAGCCTTTACAGAACGCTATCCAGATATTAGAATAACGGTCTTAACCCGAGATTTTTTCAAGCCATTCTTTAGAGACTTGAAGAATGTCAGCATTTTTTCGGCAGACGTTGAAGGAAAACATAAAGGTCTTTTTGGACTTAATAAGCTTTCCAAAGAATTAAAACACCTTCAAATTGATGCTGTTGCTGATTTGCACAACGTCTTGCGAACCAAAATCCTAAAATTTTTTTTAACTGGAGTTGAAGTTATTCAAATTGATAAAGGTCGAGCTGAAAAGAAGGGATTGGTTTCTGGTAAAAATGTCACTCAACTTAAAATCACAATCCAACGATACGCAGATGTTTTCAAGGAAATAGGCTTTCCAATAGATGTGTCAAATCCTACTTTTCCCAAAAGAAAAGATCTCAATGCAAAAACCTTGTCAATTGTCCATGAAAACAGAGCTTTTAAATGGATTGGCATTGCACCATTTGCCGCGCATGAAGGTAAAATGTATCCTTTGGAATTAATGGAGGAAGTAATTGCAGAGCTTTCAAAAGAAAACAAATTAATTTTATTTGGTGGTGGAGAAGAGGAAATCCAAGAATTGAATGCTATCGAATCTAAATTCGAAAATGTAACGAGCATTGCAGGAATGTTGACTATGGATGAAGAATTAGACCTCATTTCAAATCTAGACGTTATGTTATCCATGGATTCTGGAAATGGTCATCTCGCTGCAATGTTGGGAATCAAAGTAGTCACACTTTGGGGCGTCACGCATCCGTTTGCGGGGTTTCGACCCTTTAATCAGCCTCTAGATTATTCCTTATTTGCGAACAGAAATATCTATCCGCTAATTCCAACATCTGTGTATGGCAATAAATTTCCCGAAAGCTACAAAGACTGCATGAAGTCTATTTATACAGAAGACGTCGTTGAAAAAATAAAGTCAATTCTTTAGAAATTTTTAAGTCTAGAT
>JBBSLN010000069.1:0-8493 GCA_038255205.1 Flavobacteriales bacterium | reverse complement strand
TTAATGCGGTGAGAAATGGAATAAAAACATTAAAAATCAAAAAAACTAACGATTGATTTTTATAACATTACAAAAAGGTTAGTCAGAATTAAACCAAATAAATTTTAGAGAATGAAAAAAACGATTTTTACCCTAACTCTAGCTTTTGCAACAATGACTTTATGCATCGCCCAACAAATTGAAATGAAAAAAGTGTTTGGCGGATATAAATTTTCGCAGAATAATGAGAACTTGACAATGAGTAATTTAGTCAAAACAATGGAATCCAACCAACAAGCATTTGAATTAATTAAAAAAGCAAAATCTAAAAATTCTCTTGCTTCTATTATTGGTTTTGCAGGTGGAGGACTAATAGGTTGGCCAATTGGAACTGCTGTAGCCGGTGGAGAGGCGAATTGGACTTTGGCTGGAATAGGAGCTGGCCTTCTCGCGGTTGGAATCCCTATTTCTTTAAGTGCTATTAATAAAGCAAAAGAAGCGGTAGAAATATATAATTCTTCTCTAAATACAACATCATATAATAAATTTCAACCAGAATTTAAAATTATGGCAAATGGAGAAGGCATTGGACTTACAATGAACTTTTAATAAACTACTAATTTAAGCCGTGTATAAGCCACCAGCCCGACAAGCCTTTCTGGCGGGTTGCTGGGTTTGTGCTAATCTGGAAAATTCTTCCACGCACAAAAGCGTGGCAAGTGGAATTTATCAGCGGAGTTTTGTACTTTTAACGGCTCATGTGTGGGACATCTGTCTGCCGACAGGCAGGCGCGACAGCTCATACATATCAACGTTGTGCCACATGTTGGAAAAACATACAGATATATCGAAAATATGATAGGAATTAAATTGGCTTATTACAGAAAAGAAGACTGGAAACGATTCATCAATATTACAGATGACCGAGAAAGCATTCACGATACTTGGAATGAGTGGCACAAAGCATTTCTTAAAACAAAAAGAGATTTGATTTCGCAAGGATTTGAGGTTACTGATATTGAAATAGATCTAAACGAATTGATAAATTATTGTGAAATGAAAGGAATCAAAAATGATGGCATAGCCCGTTCCCAATTTGTACAAGCCAAATAATAATGCCAAAAACAAAAATTATATATCAAGCAGACCAAGAGCTAATCGGAAAGCATTTACGTTCTAAAGAATGGGTTATCTATTCTGGCAAACTGAAAATTTATGACAGAAAAACTAATCCGATAACCTTAAATTTGCGAAGTGAAATTTGTGATTTTTTCATCGGAGAATTTATGGAAGTAAAAAAGGAATTTAAAGGGAATTCAGTTTCGGACGTTTATGGAGAAGCGGCTAAATGGTATTTCAAGCATGGTATTATTTTTCAAAATTGACAACACAAAATATTAAAGATAAAATGAGTTTTATACCAGTTTCAATAAATGCTTACGTAAAAAAGCACTTAATGAACAATCCAAGTGAAAATGATAAAGATTTAAGAAAACGACTTAACTCTGCTTTGGCAGATTATAAAAAAGGAATTAAATGTTCCTGTGGGAATGACCTATGGGTAGTTGGTTCTGCATCGGTTGGGAATAGTTGTTTTACTTGCTTGACTGGAGAAAATTATCCGATAGACGACTATGAAATTGAATCTGCAATTACCAAAAGCGAAAATGTTATGGGTCGAGTGCACATTAACAAAATCCCACCTTCAAAAATTAGAGGTTTTTTTAATGATGATGGATATGAAATCAATACGGATTTGATTAAAAAGCCTTCATTATGTATCACTTGCTCAAACGATGATAATCCAAATGAAAAAATGTTTTGTGACATGACACGAAACGACCAGAAAGATGATGAAGAATTTAAATGTTTTGCATACAAAGCGAGAAAAACTTGATATAGAAAGAAACACGACGGCATAATAATGGCTATAACCAATAGGGCATAAAGTGGTATATTTAAAGGCTTGGACGTGTTTACGAGGTCGCCATATGGAAAGGTAATCGCTATCACCAGCTGTACTAATCATAGCCGAGCTGTTAAACGAACCAACTAAAAAACTTCCTTTACCGCATCACTCTAAAATCAAACGCATTAAATCATAAATCCAATAAGTATTAAACCTTAAAGCTCAAACAATCACCTGTTAGTTTACGTCTAAAATTTAATGCTTATGATGGATTTGACTTTATGAGAGAAATAGTCGAACTTCGTTTAACAGTTGCTAAAGTCAATTGAAACTGACCTTATCTTGATGTTGGCAACAAGCTGAAATCCGAACTTATGAACAAAATTTTAACAATAATATTAATGTTGATATCAATTAACCTAATTGGACAAAACCTCGCTGAATGTGGAATTGACAATAATCCGAAACTCACTCAAACGGAATCTGAATTTCTGACTGAATATATGAATGACGAACAGCGGAAACGTTATGACTTGACAGACAAGAAAGTAATTTTTGTAACTGGAAACAGCGGACATCATTTCGGAACAAAATCTGAATATTTTGACAAAATAAAAGAACGTAATCAAAATGATAATAAAATTGCCACTTGGGTTTTAAATCTGTCAGAAGAAGAGCAAATTAAATCTGGTTATGATGTCATAATAACATATTGGGTTAAAATTCTAACAGAAAGACGAAAAAGAAAAATATTGAAAGATATAAAAGCCAATAGGTAAAAATAAGTCCACAATAAGCTAAAAAAATGAGTTTTTGGAATAAAAACAAGATAACTACGCAAACACGTAATGAATATGCTTCTCTGCTGATAGAATTGGTAGAATTAAACCAAAACAAAGAATGGCTGGAGCATTTTCATAATTTAAAACTTGGTCAAGATTTACCTGGTGGCGGAATGGGTTCACTTAACGATTGAAGTCCGAGTTTTGAAAATTACGTAGAATATGCTTGGTTTAATCTTTTGTATAGAATTACGCATAAATTGTTGACCGAAAAAATGGAACCGGAATTTATGACGGACGTTTTTTCGATTAAACATAAAAATGAAGTCAATATTCTAAAATGTACGAATTGTAATCAGAAATTCCAACATCCGAGAATATTTGAAGACCATATTGCAACATTCTATTTTTTAAGGAATTTTACAACGTTTGTAGAACAAAAAAGACTTAAGGACTTTTCCAATCCAAACTTTTCCTGTAAGAATATTGAGGCAACAGAATTGAGAAATAATTTAAAATCTGAATATGACAAATATGATATTATTTTATTTGACTTCCTTAAAAACAATGATATTTGTCCAAAATGTGACCAAATAATGGAAATTGAACATCTCGACTTTAAATTAATTGAAAGAAAAAATAAATTAGAAATGAAAAAATAAAGCCAGTTGCCAAGCCGTGTATAAGCCATTGCTGGATCTGTGCCCATCTGGAAAATTCTTGGGAATTTTCCAGCGGAGTTTTGTACTTTTAATGGTTCGTGACGGGAACACGCAACTCACACATCAACGTTAAACGAACTAACTAAAAAATTCTTCCGAATTCAATAACGCATCACTCTAAAATCAAACGCATAAAATCATAAGTCTGATAAGAATTGAACCTAATAACTAAAACAATCACCTGTCAGTTTACGTCTAAAATTAAATGCTTATGATGGATTGACTTTATCAAAAAAATAGTCGAACTTCGTTTATCAGCTGCTAAAGTCAATTATAATTAAACTTATCTTGATGATGGCAACATTTGAATAAAAACCCTGCAAACATTCAAAAATTATACTTATCTTTGGCGTTAGTAACGTAAAAAGATATGATATTAACTTTTGGCTCAAAAGAAACTGAACAAATATGGAACAGAATCCGAGTTAAGAAAATGCCATTCGAAATCCAGAACGTTGGACGTCGGAAATTAAGAATGTTGAACAACTCGCAGGACATTTCGGATTTAAAAATTCCACCATCAAACCGACTTGAAAAACTGACTGTAAAATTAAATGAATTTTACAGTATTCGAATTAATAAACAATGGAGGATTATCTTCATTTGGGACAAAGGAAACGCAAGTGAGGTGGAAATAATTGATTATCACTAAAAAAGAAAAAAATGGAAAAGTTAGCAAATGTGCACCCTGGAGAAATCTTGAATTACGAATTTCTTGAGCCTTTCGAAATTACTGCCTACCGACTTTCAAAAGACTTAAAAATTCCACAAACAAGAATTTCAGAAATCATAAAAGGAAATCGTCGAATTACAGCGGACACGGCTTTACGATTGAGCAAATATTTTGGAAACTCTGCCAAATTCTGGCTTGGTATTCAAGACGATTATGATATTGAAGAGGAAAAAGAAAATAAAGAAAAAGAACTGAACGAAATAATAAAATACGTAGATAAAAACGTTGCCAAACACCGTATATAAGCTATGGCTGGGTCTGTGCCTATTTGGAAAAATTATGGATTTCCCAAAGCCAGTTTTTATTTGGAGAGGTTCGTGCTTTAACACGCCACAGCTCAAGAACACATAAAAAAGTTATGAGGAATTTGGCTTATTTTATTAAAAATCAATTTAAAGCTATTTTTACCCTATGAATATTTCCCTAAAAAATCACAGAATCCTTGTTACAGGTGCTTCCCGAGGAATTGGCAGAGCCATAGCAAAGCAACTTTCCGAATCTGGTGCCGAGGTTATCATCCACTATAATTCTAACAAGTCTGAGGCCGATAAATTGAAAAATGAGCTTCAAAATCCAAGTTTTACAGAGCCGTGCGATCTTTCGGATTCTTCTCAGGTGAGTGGCTTCATTCCCCGTCTTGTTCAAAAATATGGACCAATATCCGCGCTGGTAAACAATGCGGGCATTTCCCCAAGTGCAAATGATACATTACCTACGGATGAATGGTTAAAAATTTGGGAACAAACTTTCTCTGTTAACACAACGGCTGTCGGGATTTTATGCAAAGAATTTGTAGATCAAGCCAAAACTCAGCAGAATGGTCGCATCGTAAACATATCCTCACGAGCAGCTTTTCGTGGTGATACAACAGATTATATGGCCTATGCTGCTTCCAAAGGGGCTATTGTAAGTCTCACCCGATCTATTGCCAGACATTATGGAAAGCAAGGTATCAAAGCATTTTTGATCGCTCCCGGATTTACCCGGACCGACATGGCCAATGCTATCCTGGAAGAATACGGTGAGGACTTTGCGTTGAAAGACATTGCGCTGAATGAACTTACAACTCCGGAAGATATCGCTCCCATGGTCACCTTACTTTGTTCTGGGTTGGCAGATCATGCGACGGGAACGTCGATTGATATGAATGCCGGATCATACGTTCGGTAAAACCCACAAGAATGAAAAACTCATTTCTTTCGCAACAAACCACAACCGACCGATTTTATGAAATAATAAATAATGGATTTCAAATAAACTTATTCACATTTACCACTAGATCCAACATTCATATTATAAAAATGTTTTAACTTCAAAATTGGACGGAACCAATGGAGCAGACATTATAAACACAACTTAAGCAACTAACATGGATATTAAAATCACCAAAACAGAAAATTCCAAACTTAAGGATATAGACTTCAACAATATTCCGTTTGGCAAGTATACTTCAGACCATATGTTTCTGATGGATTATGCCAATGGAAAGTGGAGTGATTTCAGAATTGTTCCCTATCAAAGTTTACAGCTCGACCCACAATCTAAAGCCCTGCAATACTGCCAGTGTATTTTTGAAGGAATGAAGGCGACCATTGGTGCAGATGGCACTCCAAAATTGCTGCGCCCTGATTTAAATATTGAACGGTTTAATCTTTCCGCGGAGCGTATGTGTATGCCTGCCGTGCCGGCCGAACTGTTCTTATCAGCCTTGAAAGCAATAACCCATTTAGAAATAAACTGGATTCCGAAAGCAGAAGGCAGTGCATTGTACCTGCGCCCAACAATGGTAGCCACAGAAAGTTCGTTGGGGGTAACGCCTTCCAGTACTTACATTTTTTATATTTATACTGCTCCTGCTCAGCCCTATTTTACAACCCCAGTAAAATTAATTACAGAACAAACATTGATAAGGGCTGTACCCGGAGGTACAGGCGAAGCCAAAACCGGAGGCAATTATGCGGGATCCCTAAGAGCAAGCCAGTTAGCAAAACAAAAGGGTTTCGATCAGGTTATCTGGCTGGAAAGCCCTAAATTTAAAAAGATACAGGAAGCAGGTATGATGAATTTGTTTTTTGTTATTGGTAACACAGTAGTGACACCAGCACTTAGCGGCGCAGTTTTAAAAGGCACCACCCGTACTTATTTTATCGATATTCTAAAAGAGAAAAATATAAAGGTAGAGGTACGGGATATTTATATTGATGAAATAATAGAGGCATATCAACAGGGAAATCTAACTGAAGCTTTTGGCTCGGGCACGGCAGCAGTGGTTTCGCATATTTCAGAAATTACACATGGCGATGTATGTATGACTTTGCCAAATGCTGAAGAAGCTGAAATCAGCAATATGTTGCATAAGGAAATAAATGGGTTGAGGGCAGGAACAATTGAAGACAAACGTAACTGGTTAGTGCCGGTTCATTAAATATTTTAAATCAAATAATAATTATGAAAAAAATTAATTGGAATAATATCCCGGTAGAACAGGTAAATCCAAAAATGAAAAGACAGTTCATTCATGGAGAAAAAGTAATGATTGCTAAGATGGAATTTGAGGATGGATTTACTGTTCCCTGGCATTCACACGACAATGAACAAATAACCGAAGTACAGGAAGGCGTACTTCGTTTTTGGTTTGATGATGATGAAGATAATTATATTGAAATATTAGCTGGCGAAGCAATTATTATTCCCGGCAATCGCAGGCACAAAGCTTTAATGATTGGCAAAGTAATAGAAACCGACACCTTTGCACCGCCGCGGCAAGACTGGATTGATGGCTCAGATAATTATCTGAGAAAGTAGTTGGTAAAAATGGATACAGCAACATAAATTGAAAAAATGGATTTAGGAATACAAAACAGGGTTGCGTTAGTCCTTGCGTCAAGCAAAGGATTGGGTAAAGCCGTTGCAATTGAATTGGCAAAAGAAGGTGCAAAGGTTATTATATGCGGAACAGATGCAGCCGCATTGGCAGCAACCAAAGCCGACATTGAAGCCATTGCACCTGATAATGTAGCATCATTCGTTTGTGATATTACAGATGAAGCCCAACGTAAAAACCTGGTGGAAGAAGCTGTAAAAGCTTTCGGTAATATTGAAATTTTAGTAACCAACACAGGTGGCCCCGCAGCCGGTCCATTTGAACAATTCAATTTAGATGATTGGAAACAGCTCTATAATTTATTGTTCTTAAGTGCTGTTGATATTATTCAACAGGTGTTGCCCGGTATGAAGGAAAAAGGGTTCGGACGTATTCTAACCATCACTTCTGTTGCCGTTAAACAACCTGCCGAAAACCTAATTTCATCTAATGCTGTACGAACAAGTTTATTGGGTTTGGTAAAAAGCCTTTCTAACGAAGTAGCTATTCATGGCATCACGGTAAATAATTTGATGCCGGGATACACCCATACAAACCGCCTCGAAAGCCTGATTGAGAAAAATCCAAAAGTAAACGAGGTAAAAGATACTATCCCGATGAAAAGGTTTGGGAAACCAGAAGAGTTTGCAGCCGCCGCCGCATTCTTAGTAAGTGATCGGGCAAGTTATATTACGGGTCAGTCATTGGCAGTTGATGGAGGCTGGATTAAGGGGCACTAAGTTATAGCTTCCCAAGCTATTAGAAATGATTAATCCGTCCTGAAAATATTTAGACATGATTAGAAAATCGAGTTACACCAATTTGTCCATTATATACTAGCGAAGTGAATGAGAAAAATGAAGTAAAGCTTTAGAATATTTAAAAAACCCAGATAAAAGCCAGTTTACACTTCTGTGTACAAGCCACCAACCCGACAAATCGTTCTGGCGAGTTTCTGGGACAGATCCTATCTGGAACCCCGAAGCGTCGGGGCTTGGGTCCCGATAGCTATCGGCATTCCGGCAGAGTTATATACTTTTATTGATTTCGTGTGTGAGACATCTGTATGCCGACAGACTGGCGCAACGTTGCATTCTTTGCGCCATTGAATTGCCTCAACATTTCAAATTAAACTATTTGAGCATGCGACATTCCAATAATGTTCTGACACAATTGATGAAGACAACCGAGATTTCAACCAAAATCAATTAAATTAGAAACAAGACGATTACAGGCCCTTTGGATTCGCTTCAAATAAATATTATATTGCATATATAAACAATATAACTATAATAAGGAGTACCATATTGAGGTTATACGCATGTTAGCGGTAATGGAAAAAAACGACATCGAGAAAAACATTAACAATCTTATTCAACCAAATTTCACTTTTATGCTTCATTAAAACAGTTAAAGTAGTTAGAGATATAGATGGAGACACTTTTGAGATAGAATCGGTCGAAAAAGTGCGTATGATTGGAATTAACACACCTGAA
The DNA here is from genome assembly GCA_038255205.1 of Flavobacteriales bacterium. GTDB lineage: Bacteria > Bacteroidota > Bacteroidia > Flavobacteriales > Flavobacteriaceae > JBPOFM01. Next base: position 9 of record JBBSLN010000069.1, on the reverse strand, counting down.
ATTTTAGAT
>JBBSLN010000068.1:0-8505 GCA_038255205.1 Flavobacteriales bacterium | reverse complement strand
TTTTATAGGATCTATCCTTTAGAAACAGTTGATGCTAATATTACCGGCCTTCGGAGGCTGTTGGATTATTATTCCAACAAACAAATAAAAGGTTTCTTATTCTTTTCAAGCAGTGAAATATACGGGGATCCATTCCCGGAATTTATTCCTACTTCAGAAGATTATCGTGGCAATGTAGCAACTATGGGGCCGCGGGCTTGTTATGATGAAGCAAAAAGATTCGGCGAGACTCTTTGTTATATTTTTAACGAAAAATTTAATATGGCAATTTCCATTGCGCGGCCATTTAATAATTATGGTCCCGGAATGAATATAAATGATAAAAGGCTTCCTGCTGATTTTGCGAAATGTGTCCATGAAGGAAGAGATTTGATAATGTTCTCAGATGGAAAACCAACCCGGACATTTTGCTACATTTCTGATGCGATTACAGGTTATTTGAAAGTGCTTTGTCACGGAAAGTTTGATGTTTTTAATATTGGCGTAGAAAAGCCTGAGATTTCTGTTCGCGAATTTGCAGAACTTTTTATTTCTAATGCTATGGAGGTATATGATTATCGCGGTAGAGCTATATTCCAAACTTCTGATGATAGCGAATATTTGACTGACAATCCAAATCGAAGATGTCCTGACATTAGAAGAGCTAGAGAGGTTTTGAACTATAGCCCTGAGATTCTGGTCAAGGACGGAGTAAAGCGTTTCTTAACATTTTTAAAAATTAACGACGGGAAATTATGAATGTAAGTATACTAGGACTAGGCTTTGTTGGACTGACCACCGGCCTCGGTCTCGCTAAAAAAGGTTTTAAAACTTACGGATTTGATATCAATGAACCTAGGTTAGCCAGCTTGAAAAGCCATCATATTCCTTTTTTTGAACCACATCTCAAGGAGGTATTAGAAGAAACATTGGGCAATTCGTTCTTTCTCGATGTTTCTTTTGAAGAGGCTATTAAAAACAGCGATGCTGTTTTTCTGTGTGTAGGGACTCCCGAAAAGGCTGACGGTAGCGCAGATTTGACTTATCTACTGAATGGGATTGAACAAATATTAAATGTTAATACAGAAAAATTTCAGGTGATTATCACAAAGTCCACCGTGCCGCCTTCGACTTTGTCAATGGAAGTTATTCCTTTTGTCAATCAAAAGCTTGTAGAAAATCCAAATCGAAAAGTAGGATTTGCATCTAACCCTGAGTTTTTGAGAGAGGGTTATTGTTGGGAAGATTTTATCGAGCCTGATCGTGTAGTGATAGGAGTGGAAGATGAAAAGTCCAAAGAAATACTTGACAAGGTTTATCAACCATTTGGGGCACCAATTCACTATGTCAATTATAATACAGCAGAATATATCAAATACCTGTCTAATACGTTGCTGTCTACAATGATAAGTTATTCCAACGAGATGTCCATGATAGCGGGCGCAATAGGAAATATTGAAGTGAAAAACGCCTTTCGGATTTTGCATGAAGACAAGAGGTGGTTTGGTCAACCTGCAGGCATGAAAAGCTATGTTTATCCAGGTTGTGGATATGGAGGATATTGTCTTCCAAAGGATACAGCTGCTTTGATAAGTGTGGCAGAAAAAAATGGGTTTTCACCCGAAATGCTTAAAGCCAATCTTCATGTAAATAAGGAAATTAAACCATTCTTGGTGGAGCAGATTGTCTCTCAAATTGATACAAATTCTACTTTGGGAATCTTGGGTTTATCCTTCAAGCCTAATTCAGATGATGTGAGAATTACACCTACCAAAGATATCATTGAGCAACTTTTGGAAAAAGGGTATAGCAAGATATTTGCTTATGACCCAATATCCAATGAAGAATTCAAATCTCACTACCCCGATTTGGCTATCACCTATATTAATACTTTGGATGAGCTATTTGAAAAAGTTGATAGTATGGTTTTATTGACTGGATGGGACGAATTCAAGGACAATAAAGAGCAACTTCAGAAGAAGAAAGTGTTTGACTTTAGATATACATTATAATGGAGGTAATTGAAACGAATTTGAAGGGTTGTTTTTTAATAAAACCAAAAACTTTTTCAGATTCCAGAGGTGCGTTAACAAAAATATTTCACAAACCGACGTTTGAAGCTTTGGGTTTGTCAGGCAATTTTGCTGAAGAATACTACTCAGTCTCCTCTAAGGGTGTTATCAGAGGCTTACATTTCCAAATACCCCCTGATGACCACATCAAATGTATTTCTTGTCTGAAAGGGAGCATATTCGATGTGGTAGTTGACATCAGAGAGTCTTCCCCCACCTATGGTCATCATTATTGTCTTGTTATAGATTCTCGGAATCCTACCCTTTTATATATACCATCAGGAATGGCACATGGATTTATGGCACTAGAAGATGGAAGTTTATTTCTCAATCGATCCACTACCGTATTTAGCCCCGACTGTGATAGGGGAATAAAATGGGATTCTTGTGGGATAAATTGGCCTGAATTGGAATATATTGTGTCAGAGAAAGACCGACAAATGCCTGAATTGATAAACTTCAATTCACCGTTTTAAAATATCAGCCAGTAAAATTTTTAAATTTAAAAATTGTTTATCAGTGAATTAACCTCGAATATTTTATTCCATAATTAATTCAGTTGCAACCTTTAATAAAGAAAAAATGATTTTAGTAGATACAGCCTTAAAAAATAGAGAAATAAATAAGAATCCAATAAAGGTAGGTATGATTGGATCAGGTGAGATGGCCAAGGGTATGATCAACCAAATAATGAACCATACACCTGGAATGACAATAGCGAGTACTTATGGAAGAAATACAGCAAAAGTCAAAGCCGTATTTGATGCACTTGGCTTGACTCAATACCTGCTCACCAACGACCAGGCAGCTGCTGAAACTGCTATTGACCAAGGATTGTGTGTGATCACAGATGACATTGATTTGCTGTGCAAATTAGCTGCAGTAGATGTCATTGTAGAATCAACAGGAGCCATTGAATTCGGCGCAGAAACTTTGTTGAGGGCATTCAAAAACAAGAAACATGTATTGTCTTTCAATGCAGAGCTGGATTCTACTTTGGGTCCTATATTGAATAAAAAGGCAAAGGAGTCTGGTGTCAAGTATGCCTTGGGTGATGGGGATCAACCGGGTGTGACTATGAATCTTTACCGGTATGTGAAGGCAATGGGATTTACCCCACTTGTATGCGGAAACATCAAGGGAATGCAGGACCGGTATAGAACTCCAGAAACTCAAAAAGGATTTGCTGCTTCTTGGGGTATGAATCCATTAATGGCTACAAATTTTGCTGATGGCACCAAAATTTCCTTTGAGCAGTCCTGTATAGCCAATGGTACAGGTATGAAGGTTGCCCAAAGAGGGATGTTAGGATTTCAGTCCACTGAACATGTAGACAAGTTGACTCATTTGTTTGATGTAGAAAAACTTAAGGAACTGGGTGGAATTGTGGATTATATCGTAGGTGCACAGCCTTCTCCTGGCGTATTTGTCTACGCTACCACCGAAGATGCTTATTCCAAGAAATACTTGAAATATGGAAAACTGGGAGAAGGACCTTTATACAGTTTTTATCAGCCCTACCATTTGTTGTTTTTTGATATTGCTAGCTCTATCTGTAGGCTTTTGGATTTTGATGATGGTGTATTGGTGCCAATTAATGTACCTGTGGTAGATGTGATCACGGTAGCCAAATGCGATCTTAATCCGGGTGATTTGTTGGATGGTGTCGGCGGGTTCAAGAGTTATGGACTTTGTGAAAACCATGATCAAGTGGTAGTAGAAAATCTTTTGCACATGGGTCTTTCAGAAGGATGTGTTGTGAACAAATTTATCCCAAAAGATGGTGTAGTGCATTATTCAGATGTACAAATACCTGAAGGGAGGCTGATTGATGTATTAATGCTGGAGCAGCTCGATATAACTAAAACCCTATTTATTTAACTATTAATTTATATTCCGAGTTACTCATCACCGAAATCAAATATTCTCAACCCGCTTCAGCGAGCGTTTCATGATTATGAGTTGATGATCAAGAAAGGCGGTAGGACCCCAGGGGCTAAGGATTGGCATCTAAAAATTCATTAGTGCTTGGATACGGTTACCTATCAGATCAGCTTTTGAGAAGCTACAACTGGTAATCGCCGTAAATTTCGATAAGATTATCACTGACAATTTTATTTTTTCATTTCTTCCGAAAGATCTAAAAGGACATTTTTTAGTAAATTTCCGAAATTATCCATGTTATATTTACTTTTATGAAGGTCAAATGCCTTTTGTCCCATTGTTTTACACTTTTCAGGACTATCTATCAATTTTTTTATTTTTGAAACCCAGTCCTGCACATCACCTTCTCCTACCCAATAACCTATACCTTCTTTCTCTACATCAATGTCGATATAAGAATTTTCAGTAATGATGACAGGTTTTCCAATTGCCATTGCATCAAATAAAACTGTAATTCCTAAAGTAGATTTTTGTCTGATTTTAAAGCAAATCAGCACCGCCAGCGAGTTTTTATATAATTCAATAAGTTCCCGTGAGCTAATTTTATCGGTGTAGATTTCAACATTTTCAGGAATATCCTTAGATTTGGGCTCATAGTTTGGCATAGCATAGATTTTAAGTTTGAAATCCAGATGTCTAAAAGCCTCAATCAAAGTATCGAAATCACGATCAGTTTGCCCCGAACTTATAAAATAATCCTCCCTTTCGTCATTATCCCTGTGATCGACTTTATTATAAAATGTCGTCTCTGCTCCCCAATTTAAATGAACAAATCGCTTTTCGTATTCTTTAGGAGTTAATGCAAAGGAACTGATATTGTCGGATTTGATATTTTGGCTAATAAATAGCATCCGATCAAAACCCATCATTAATTTTTTACCCAGCAGTTTTATAATTCTATTCTGGGAATTGCTACCTAGAAGTGGGTAATGAATCACAGCTACAATTGGAGTTTTTATTAGTCCCAGAAGCTTTAGAATCAATAATAACTTCGTTGTAGCTGCTGCAAAAGGTGCATAAATGATATCTATTTCGTTTTTGATAAGCAACGCCCTCACTTGTTGATCAAAATGTTGAATGTTAACTATGTTGCCTAATTTATTGAGGAAATTATACTTCTCATGGGGTAAAATGATAATTTCGAATCCTTCTTTATCCAGTTCAACTTTGCCCCACAACTGCTGACTGGGAGTTAATCCATTTTTCCACTGATTATAGTAACTGTCTAGTGGATAATCATTTACCATTAGTACTTTCATGATTATGAAACTTTTATTAAGTTAAAAAATAACTATTGATTAAACATAAACAAATTTAACAAGACTCCCATTAATTGTTTGATTTTAGTTTCCAAAAATTATAGTTTTTAAATTGAATTAATTAGTCATCCTTAATTCTTCAATATTTTCGTTAAATTCATCCTGATCTTCCTCGTCAAATTCATCATCAATCACTGAAAATCTTGGTAAAAATAGAAAGATCAAGGTTATAGGAAGTATGAAAAGTGGTTCTCCAAAATTCATGACTAATGTCATTAAGATTATATAGTATGAGTATTCGGCTTTTTGATAATGGAGGTAAATGAATTTGCCAATCCGAAATAATATAAATACAAATCCAACTAAACCGAATTTAACTATAAAATCGATGATCCCATTTGATATGTTAAACTTACTAATTTCAGCACCATAAACTGTACTATTGAGCTTGACATATGCATTACTTACTCCAAATATTAACTGAGAACCAAAATTTCGATATAAGAAAATTACGCTTGAAAATCTATTTAATTTAACTTCGCCGCCATATTCCGAATAATATTCTAATTGGTTTGTGATTTCTTCATAATCGTCAAGGATTTTCACATCCTCCTGATAAGTATTTGTAATTTTATCTCCAAGAAAAGGTAATGAGAAAAATATAAAAATACCAAAAATAAAAATTATAATCATTTTGAAACTTATTATACCTCCATTATACCGATAATATAGTAACATTAAAACGCCAAGTGCTAAATAGGAGGTTGTTGATATTGTGGTTAGAATGGCGATAAATAGAATAATGGCATTTTTATCAAAGTGGAAATAATTATTCATGAAATGAAATAAAAGAGCCAAAGCAAGAAAACAACCATACGCTCCAGGTTCCCAGACAAATCCAGAATTCCTGATTGTATGTACTTTGTCATAAGTAAAAATCAAGAAATTGGAATAAGTCTCGCTCAAACCTGAATAGGGTAAAATATTATTGTGAAAAGTTGTTCCTATTTTAAATAATATTTCCCCTCCTCCGACTAATTGAAAAAGATACAGTCCTAATGATATTTTTGCAAATTGGATTATTACCTCTGAAATTAGTATAGTTGCCCTTTTCTTGAAAACAACACAAAAAGTGTAAGCTATTAATATATATTTCAACAGAAAATAAATATCACTTATCAAAAAGTCAATCCCAAGATGATTGAACAGTAGATTTCTAAAAATTATAAAGGCCAAGAATAAGCCTGTAAACCCTGCAAAAACATATAGATCAGATTCATAAATCCTCTGCTTATAAAATCCGTAGCCAAGGCATGAAAAGGAAAAGATAAACCAAAAAATATCATATTCGTACAAAAAGGACGTTTTAGCAGCGATTAAAAGAAAAAATATTGTAAAAAAGTAGTCAATTTTGCTTTTTCCCATTAGTGGTTCCGATCTTCTGTTTTGATTAATCTTTTTTTGGAAATTCTAATGTTTACTCGTCGATAATAAATTCCGTGGAGCGAAGTTATAAATAGTCTCTAATTATGCTAATTTAGAAATAAAACCCCATTTATTGTATGATTATTTCACTGTAGAAAATCCAAGCAATATACTGGAAACTACCTATTATTTTTGTAATGCTTCAATAAATATGTTTGAGAATCTGATTTATTTTTGAAACACCCGAATGTAATCAATTATCATTTCTTGTGGGAATACAGTACTGTTATCGGGATTTCCAGGAAATTTTCCACCCACTGCCAAGTTTATATTCAGGTGGAAAGGTTTATTGAAAGTTCCGTTCATTGAAGTTTCTATTTTTTGTTCAAAGTAAACTCTATCATTGAGTAGCCACTGAATTTTAGTAGGTTCCCATACGATAGAAAATACATGAAATTTATCATTAAAAATGCCATCTTTCAATGAAATAATATCGCTGCGGACTTCAACTTTATTTGGTATACCCCAAATAAGTTTTCCAATTATTGTGTTATTCCTACCATCTCCATTCCCACCAATAAGTTCCACTAGACTTATGTGACCGGGAATTGGCCACCTGACTTCTTTAATATCATTTCCCAATAACACAATTCTTGGCCACATTCCCTGACCTTTCGGTAATTTGGCCCTGATATCAACTCTTCCATAGAGGAATGAGAAAGTGTTTAAAGTGTTAATGCTTCCCGAAGTGTAAAGACTTTGCCCGTTAGGTTCTTTTTTTGCTGTGATTACCATATTACCATCTCTAAATCCAATATTACTTTTTGTGTAAAACTGTAGTTCTTCACTGTCTCCAAATCCGCATTCTTCTGGACATCCATTTCCTTCGTCATAATTCCATTTTTCATCAAGGGATACTGAGTTGAATTCCTCAGTGAAAATATTGGTGTATCCAACATATGTCGTTGGGCTAGTGCAAGGATCACATTGCACCTCTTTCTCATGATTCTCAAAACATGAATTCATTGTAAATAGAATTAAGAAGAATATCAGAATTTTATAGTATTTTGAAATAAAATTCGAAGGGTTATAGTTGAAGTTTTGCATATTGATTGTCTTATATTTTTTAATTCACTGAACAAATCGGCAATAAATGATCGATTTAATAATGGCATTTTCTGTTTCTGTATTAAATTTAGTTATTTAGAATTGTCTCTAACAAAATACTCTTGTTTTATTTTCCAAATCTCTTTAAATTTAACGAGTACTGGTTAAGTCTGAATGAATTTCAAAATGATTTTTTTAAGGTGATTCTTATTTTGGTCTATTTGGGTGTATCACTTTTTTAAATCTAATCGAAACATAACGAAATTACGAAAACGCTTTAATGTTTGGATTGGCTAGATTTTCTTTTAGGGAAAAATTTTACTTTAAAAATTTTTTTAAAGCGAGATTTTTCTTGGTTCAGGCTGGAAGAATTTCATTGTCAATTTTTTGAAAATTTTTCAACTTTTTTTGGCTATGGATTTAGGTATACCTAAGACCGTCTTATTTCTAGGGGTGAATCTAGTCATTGGAAAGTTTAGGGTGAGGGCTCAAATATACATTAAAGTATGCAATAAGTAAATTGCTCAAATTTAATATCATTAAAGACTAGTTGTAGTGTCTCTTTTGTATTGTCTCTTTGGTTTACAAAATCGGATGATTTCAATTTATGATTATACGGAATCGTGCCAGTAGCCAAATTTAATTGGGACAGCTAGTGGCACTAAGTTGTTGGGTATAATTTAAGGAGCTTAATTGGTCAAAACAAAAGGTTCTGACTA
>JBBSLN010000067.1:0-8561 GCA_038255205.1 Flavobacteriales bacterium | reverse complement strand
CCAATAAAAAAGGTTTCACGTTGTAAAAAAAACCGATAGCAAATATAGAATAGAATGATTACGGCCGAAGATTTTAATAAATAGTCCATATCATTGTTTCTTTTCTATGATAGCAATAATCTCTTTCAAGTCATCGACGCTGATTTTTTCCTCTTTCGCAAAAAATGATACGACGTTCTTATAAGAACTATTAAAATAATTCTCAATTGCAGTATTCATAAACCGTTTTTTGTAAGCTTCCTTAGTTACGACTGGATAATACTGATGGGTTTTTCCGTAGGCATTATAGCTGACGTAACCTTTGTCTTCCAAATTTCGAATGATGGTGGACAGCGTATTATAATGTGGTTTTTCTTCCTCAATTTCCATGAGAACATCTTTTACAAAAGCCTTCTCAAGCTTCCATAGGATGTGCATGATTTCTTCTTCTTTGTTTGTGAGTTTTTGCATCTATGATTACTGTTCAAAGTTTAGTATTCAAACATATAACTATTTTTATAGTTATACAACTATTTATACAGTTATTTAACTATGTTTTAAGTTTTCTGTTCGCGTTTTTGCTAGTTTCTCAATAGATTTATTCATAATTTCAAAATGCGTGTCAGGTTTGATTGCAATTTCATTTTATCTTATCTTCGCTAAAAATTTGCAATTATGAGTTTACTTTGGGTTGTTTTAGGATTGATATTATTGGTCGTAGGAGGTGAGTTTTTAGTACGCGCTTCTATTGCTTTGTCATTCAAATTCAATATTTCCAAATTGGTCATTGGTATGACTGTGGTGTCCTTTGCGACCTCTGCACCTGAATTGTTGGTTAGTTTACAAGCGGCTTTAGCTGGCTCATCGGATATTGCTTTAGGAAATGTCATTGGCTCCAATATCGCAAATATCGGTCTGGTATTGGGCATTACTGCGTTGATTTCGCCATTGGGTATTGATAAAAATTTCTACAAACTCAATTGGCCGATGATGATGTTGCTTTCCGTAGTCTTGTATTTTATGCTGCAAAGTGGCAATGTGCTCAATAGGTGGGAAGGTGCGGCGTTGATGGTTTCGCTTGTCATATTTCTTTACGTATTGATTAATCGTTCAAGAAAAGAGCCCGAAACGCATATGGAGAATTTGGATGAAACACTTCAAATGACGTCAGGGTTTAAGATTAGCGTGTGGTTGCTCATAGGTGCCGCCGCACTCTATTTTGGTAGTGAGTGGTTGGTAATGGGCGCAAAGGAAATGGCGCTTTCATTGGGAGTGAGCGAACGTGTGATTTCTGTTACTATGGTCGCAATTGGCACTAGTGTGCCTGAATTGGCAGCCTCTGTAATTGCGGCATTAAAAAAGGAGAAGGCAATTTCTTTGGGTAATCTTATAGGTTCCAACATTTTTAATATCGCATCGGTCTTGGGCTTGACTGCAGTCATACAGCCTATTGTCGTCGATAATCCTAAAATTTTGACAAGTGATATCTTTTGGATGTTGGCGTTTGCCGGTGTGCTTATTCCAATGGTTTTTATCCCAAAAAAGTTTGATATCGGTAGGATAAAGGGCTTTGTGTTACTTGCTGCCTATATTGTTTTTATTTTCTTGGCCTTTACAGGGGATAATTAGTTTGCTAGACTAGATGCTTATTAAAATGAAAAGTGCTTACATCTAGGACGTAAGCACTTTTACTATGAACAATTTGTATTTAGCTAATATTCGCAGACTTCACTGTTTTTACAATTCTGCCAGCAATCTTATAAGGATCACCATTTGAAGCCGGACGACGGTCTTCCAGCCAACCTTTCCAGCCTTTTTCTACTGTAATAATAGGAATTCGTATGGAAGCACCACGATCGGAAACACCATAACTAAAGTCATGTATGGAAGCAGTTTCGTGTTTTCCTGTTAAACGTTGGTCGTTAAATTCACCATAAACGGCAATATGTTCTTCAACCACTGGTCTAAATGCTTCACATATTTTTTCATAAGTTTCTTTAGAACCACAAGTTCTTAAGGTGCTGTTTGAGAAATTGGCGTGCATACCAGAACCATTCCAGTCCATATCTTTTCCTAAAGGCTTTGGATGGTAATCGATGTAATAACCATAATCTTCCGTTAATCGGTCGAGAAGATAACGTGCTACCCAAATTTCATCACCAGCCCGTTTAGCACCTTTAGCAAATAATTGAAATTCCCATTGACCTGAAGCAACCTCTTGATTAATCCCTTCAAAATTCAGACCTGCCTCAATACACAAATCAGCGTGGCGTTCCACTAATTTTCTGCCATGTGTGTTGCGTCCCCCAACTGAACAATAATACATCCCTTGTGGTGCTGGGTAGCCTCCAATTGGAAAGCCCAATGGTAGTAGTGTTTTTGCATCCATGATAAAATACTCTTGCTCGAATCCAAACCAGAAATCATTATCGTCATCATCAATTGTAGCTCTTCCGTTTGACACGTGAGGTGAACCATCAGCATTTAAAACTTCGTTCATCACCAAAAAACCATTTTTTCGCGCTGGGTCTGGATAAATAGCGACTGGTTTTAATAAACAATCTGAAGAACCACCTTCCGCTTGGCGAGTAGAACTTCCATCAAAAGACCAAATAGGGCAATCTTCCAATTTACCACTGAAATTTTCCTCAACCTTGGTCTTGCTTCTCATGTTTTGAGTTGGATAATAACCATCCAGCCAAATGTATTCTAATTTAGATTTGCTCATCTGTATTATTTTTAAATTTTGAATATGCAAATATTAATTATTTTTCTGTTAGGTCAAAAAAAATAGGGCTAAAACAGATAAAATGTTATTAACATTTGTTGATGCCCTATTTTAAAGGGGGTGTATTTACCATTAATTATCAATTTCGTATTTTTGTGCTATAAATAATAAATAAAAAACAAAGAATATGTCAACCTTACGTTTTCACGCCATCAAAGAATCGCTAAACCATAAACCTGTACACATCGAAGAGAACGAAAGGCGTTCTGCAATTTTCGGTTCAAATGTGTTCAACGAAGCCACCATGCGTCAATACTTGACCAAAGAGGCCTACAGTAGTGTTATGGATGCCAATCAAAAGGGTTCAAAAATCGACCGCGTCGTGGCGGATCATATTTCAACTGGAATGAAGGAATGGTCGATTTCAAAGGGTGCAACGCATTATACGCATTGGTTCCAACCATTGACAGGTGCAACGGCAGAAAAGCATGATGCGTTTTTTGAGACCATCGGAAATGGAATGGCGATTGAAAAATTTGGTGGAGGCCAATTGGTGCAACAGGAACCAGATGCGTCCAGTTTTCCTAATGGAGGTATCAGGAATACCTTTGAAGCGCGTGGTTATACGGCTTGGGATCCAACATCTCCTGCTTTTATCTATGGTACAACACTCTGTATTCCCACAGTTTTTGTGGCTTACACAGGTGAGGCCTTGGATTACAAGACCCCTTTGTTAAGAGCGCTACAGGCTGTTGATTCTGCGTCGGTGGACGTCTGTAAATATTTCGATAAAAATGTGAAAAAAGTGAATGCGTCTTTAGGATGGGAGCAAGAGTACTTTTTAATTGACAGCTCCTTGGCAAATTCTAGACCTGACATTGTTTTAACTGGAAGAACCTTACTCGGGCATTCTCCTGCAAAAGGTCAACAATTGGACGATCATTACTTTGGTTCCATTCCTAATCGTGCTCTGGCCTATATGAGAGATTTGGAAACCGAATGTATGCTATTGGGTATTCCAGTGAAAACACGACATAATGAGGTCGCTCCTAATCAATTTGAATTGGCACCTATATATGATGAGGCAAATCTGGCGGTAGATCACAACTCCTTATTAATGGACGTGATGGACAAGATTGCTGATCGTCATAATTTTAAAGTGCTTTTTCACGAAAAACCTTTTGCCGGTGTCAACGGTTCTGGTAAGCATAATAACTGGAGTTTAAGTACGGATACAGGAATCAATCTTTTGGGACCTGGAAAAACACCGATGAGCAACCTTCAGTTTTTGACTTTTTTCATTAATACGATTAAAGCGGTCAATGACAATGAAGAATTATTAAGAGCTGCTATTGCTTCCGCAAGTAATGACCACCGACTGGGAGCTAATGAAGCGCCACCGGCAATTATCTCTGTTTTTATTGGAGAACAGTTAACGCGAGTTTTGAATGAATTGGAAAATGTCACTGACGGTAAACTATCGCCTGAAGAAAAAACCGATTTAAAATTGAACGTCGTCGGTAAAATTCCAGATGTGTTACTGGACAATACGGATAGAAATAGAACCTCTCCTTTTGCCTTTACAGGAAATAAATTTGAATTTAGAGCTGTAGGCTCAAAAGCCAATTGTGCCAGTGCGATGACCGTTTTGAATTCCATTGTTGCCAAACAACTAATCGATTTTAAAGGGGAAGTAGATGCACTTATAGATAAGAAGGACATGAAGAAAGATGACGCTATTTTCAATGTATTGAGAGAGTACATCAAAAAATCCAAAAATATTCTTTTTGAAGGAAATGGCTATGGTGAAGCGTGGCATAAAGAAGCAAAGAAAAGAGGATTAAGCAACAATAAAACCACACCAGAAGCCTTAAAGGCAAAAATTTCTAAAAAAGCATTAGCTCTTTTTGAAGATTTGGGCGTCATGAACAAAGTAGAGTCAGAAGCACGATACGAAATAGAAATGGAAGAGTATGTATTGCGAATTCAGATTGAAGGTCGCGTGATTGGTGATATTGCGCGTAACCATATAGTGCCGACTGCAGTGAAGTATCAAAATATTTTGATTGAAAATGTCAAAGGTTTAAAAGAAATATATGGTGCAAGCTTTAAGAAATTTGCTAAAGAGCAATTAAATCTTATTGAAGAAATTTCAGAGCATATAGAGTCTATAAATTCTAATGTCACTAAACTGATTAACGAACGTAAAAAAGCAAACACCGCAGAAGATATAGAGAAGAAGGCATTGGACTATTGCCACAAAGTGAAACCTATTTTTGATGACATTCGCTATCATTGCGATAAGCTTGAATTGTTAGTGGATGATGAACTATGGCCGCTTACCAAATACCGAGAATTGTTATTTACAAGATAAATTAACAAGTAAAGGATTACAAAAGTCTCACGGAAGTGGGACTTTTTTTATGTTAGAGTGTAAAATTCGTATGACTCAATCGGCATTATACTTAACCCAAACGAAATTAATATGTATTTCAACAATGGAATAATACAACTAATCGAAAAGTTGGAAAATAGGGGGCGTCAGCACTGACTACAGAAGGTTAAAGCAGTATATTTGTAGTGCTATTAATCAATACTTTTAAAAATGAAAAAATTATTACTTAGCCTTGCGGCTTTGGCTTTTGCAACAATGCTTTTCTCTGTGCAGAACACAAAAATTGCTAAAGACAAGTTAACGCAAGACACGGTTACTAAAGTTGAGAAAGTTTTTCAGGCCTAATCTATTTTTAACAATTATAAAATTTAGGTTTTATAAGATTTAATTATCAGTGATGTTATCCTGAAAGCATTCGAAAGGACAAAAGAATTTATATAAAATTTCTTTTGTCTTTTTTGTTTGTTAAATTTAAAAAGTTTTAGTTAATTCTTTATATTGCTGAACTTTTGCCATAAACGATGACGTTTTTTTTGTTTATTGTATGTTTACGGATTTTCATTTAATATTAAATTGATGATAGCGACATATTATAAGAACTTAATGTTCATCTTTATCGGAATGGTTCAGTTAAGTTTGACAGCACAAATCGTTTCAGATTCTTCAGAAACAAAAAAAATCCAATTTTATGAACTTCGTGGTGCCAATGCAATTGACATTGGTGCAGGAACTTCGGTGATTAATGGTGACTTTGGAGATCCTAAATTCGAAATTTATTTTCACATAGGGTATAAGCGCTATATTTTCCCTCACTTAAATATTAATGTCTCTTACAATAAGTTCAATTTAGCTTACATCGATGTCTATAATGAAGGCTTTATGTCTTTTGATATGAATTTAGAATCAACTTTACTCCCACATAATAAATTATCTCCTTTCATCTTTGCTGGCGGAGGTTACAATGCTTCAAATGACTTTAATCACACCGCTATTAAACTGCAAGGTGGTGGTGGTGTCGAATACATTATCATCGAAGGTTTGGGTCTTAAGCTTTTTGCCGATTACAACTTTGTGATGAGCGACGAGCTCGACGGATTGATAGCGGGTGCTTCAGACGATACTTATTTTAGAATTGGATTAGGAGCGAATTATTATTTTGGTGGTGGTAAAAAGAAGGATAAAATCTTAAAAGATCAACCATCCGTGATCAAATCAAATCAAATAAATACACGTGACTAATTTACTATTCCTATTTTTGTAAAATAACTATAGTTATGAGCAAGAATATTAGCGACCGATATGCGCAACGAGGTGTTTCAGCTTCGAAAGAAGATGTGCATAATGCCATTAAAAATATTGATAAGGGATTATTTCCAAAGGCTTTCTGTAAAATCGTACCTGATTATTTGACCAACGATGATGCGTATTGTTTAATCATGCATGCCGATGGAGCAGGAACGAAATCATCCCTGGCTTATATATATTGGAAGGAAACAGGTGATGTTTCAGTTTGGAAGGGTATCGCGCAAGATGCCCTAATTATGAACATTGATGATTTAGTGTGCATCGGAGCGACGGATAATATTTTGTTGTCTTCAACAATCGGTAGAAACAAAAATCTGATTCCTGGGGAAGTGATTTCTTCCATTATCAATGGAACGGAAGAATTGATTTCTGATTTGAGAAAGTTCGGTGTCACAATCCATTCCACTGGAGGCGAAACAGCCGATGTCGGTGATTTGGTCAGAACAATCATCGTTGATTCAACAGTCACGGCTCGCATGAAACGCAGTGATGTCATAGACAACGCCAATATCAAACCCGGTGATGTGATTGTAGGTTTGTCATCTTCTGGACAAGCGACGTATGAGAAAGAATACAATGGAGGGATGGGAAGCAACGGTCTGACTTCTGCACGTCACGATGTATTCCATAAGTATTTGGCCGAAAAATATCCTGAAAGTTTTGATGCTTTGGTTCCAGATGAATTGGTTTATTCTGGTGGCGTAAAATTGACTGATATGGTCGAAAATTCGCCCATCGATGCTGGAAAATTAGTGTTGTCGCCAACGCGGACTTACGCTCCAATAATCAAAAAAATTCTTTCGAAATTCAATTCTAATGACATTCACGGTATGGTGCATTGCAGTGGCGGCGCCCAGACGAAAATTCTTCATTTCATAGATAATTTACACATCATTAAAGATACTATGTTTCCAATTCCGCCATTGTTCAAATTGATACAAGAGCAATCCAAAACCGGTTGGAAGGAAATGTACCAAGTCTTCAACTGTGGACATCGCATGGAATTATATGTAACTCCAGAAGTTGCAGAAGACATCATTTCAATTTCAAAATCATTTGAGGTTGATGCTCAAATCGTGGGTAGAGTGGAAGCATCAAAAACGAAGAAATTGACCATCGAGAGTGAATTTGGTAAGTTCGAATATTAATTCAACGTACCAACATTTAAATACTGATAATCCTCCAGTTCTTCAATGTTTTCAATAAGTTTGGTGCAGCCATTTTTCAAGAGATACAAATCATCCGAACTATCAATCACATCCTCAAAATAATGGTCTGTGATGATGATGGCTTTATGCTGTTTTTCAATCTGAATCAATCCCTTAAACTTTTCAATATATAAAGGTGCAATATGAGAAAACGGTTCATCCAGTAGAATGATTTCTTTCTGACTTTTCAGAATTAAGTAGGTTTCCAGCACGCGTCGTTCACCACCAGATAAGGTGCTTATATTACTATCCCAATAGGACGAAAAAGATTCAAAAAGTATAGTGAATTCAAACCAATCCACTTTCAAAAATTCAAAAAGCGTTTTGATTTTCAAACTATTGGGCGAAAGATTATGCTGTGGTAGAAAACTGATTGTGTTGGTCCTGTAAAGTGGTTTCAAAATCGGTTTGCTATCCAATCTTATGAATTTATATTTAGGTTGGAGCGAACCGAAAATGATAGACATAAGGCTTGTCTTTCCGCAGCCATTGCTGCCAAGAATACCAGTAACTTTTCCAGTTTCAGCTTTTAGATAAACACCGTTGAGGATTCTCTTATTAGAAAAATAAAGCTCAACGTTATCAACCTCTAATATCATATAAATGTCTGAATCAACAAAATAATAGGAATGGAGATAAAGATATCAATTAAAAAGAGTGTGGAAAACAATCTGAAGTTTGATATGCCAAGATTTTTATAGAAAATAAGTTTCCGTTTGGCAGTGGTCTCATTCATAACATACCAAAGAAAAAGTATAAGAATGAGTTTGGTGATTAAAATCGGTACGATATGCGGATTGAAAATAACCAACAAAACTGTGATGGCAAACGACCATAGCACGTATGGTTTGTAGAACTGTAAGATGGCCTCAAAACGTTGTAGCATATTTCTGAAAACGACAATTTGGTTCGTTTATTTCAATTGGACTTACATTCAAATTTGTTT
>JBBSLN010000066.1:0-8626 GCA_038255205.1 Flavobacteriales bacterium | reverse complement strand
GTTAGCAATGGGAAAGTATTGGACAATACCTTTTCTGCTGGTCATAAAATTGAAGAGGTTCGGGTAGAAACCCATAAATTCCAGTATTTGTATAATGATGGCGAATTCTATCATTTTATGAATACCGAAGATTACACACAAATCCGATTATTGGAAGCAGCTTTGGATAGACCAGATTTATTGAAGGAAGGTGAAGTGGTGACCATACAAATCAATACGGAGGATAACATGCCGCTTTCGGTTGATATGCCAGCGACGGTCACTTTGGAAGTCACGGCAACAGAGCCAGGAGTCAAGGGCAATACAGCCACGAACGCCACAAAACCTGCAACTGTTGAAACAGGAGCGGAGGTCAATGTCCCTTTATTCATCAACGAAGGTGATAAAATCAAGATTGAAACAGAAAAAGGAACCTATAAAGAGCGAGTTAAGGAGTAGTTTTAAATTGATGAGTTTAGAAGTGTATTGCTTTGTTTTATATTCTTCTTAATCTCTAAATCAACATAACAAACCGATAAAAAATCTAAACTTCTTAACTTTTTGAACTCATAAACTAGTTGAATGAAATTCCCACAAACACATACATTAAAACAAATATCAGAAATCATTGGAACAACATACGTTGGAGCTGATGATTTTCCTGTTTTGGGTATGAACGAAATCCATGTCGTTGAACCAGGGGATATCGTTTTTGTTGATCATCCAAAATATTATGACAAAGCTCTGAATTCGGCAGCGACAATTGTCTTAATCAACAAAGAAGTTGAGTGTCCAGAAGGAAAGGCGCTCCTGATAAGTGATGACCCATTCAGGGATTTCAATAAATTGACCATTCATTTTAAGCCTTTCCAATCTTCAAATTCATCCGTTTCTTCATCAGCAAAAATTGGCAGTAACACCATTATTCAACCTAATTGTTTTATTGGTAATCATGTTACAATTGGTGACAATTGCCTCATACATTCTAATGTGAGCATTTATGATGACACAATAATTGGAAATAACGTAACAATTCATGCCGGAACAATTCTCGGAGCAAGTGCTTTTTACTATAAAAAACGCCCAGAAGGTTTTGACCAACTGATATCTGGAGGTCGAGTTATAATAAAGGATAATGTGGATATTGGTGCACTTTGTACAATTGATAGAGGTGTCACAGGAGATACTACAATTGGAGAAGGTTCAAAATTGGACAATCAAATACAAATTGGTCACGATACAGTCATCGGAAAAAATTGTTTGATTGCTTCACAAACCGGAATTGCAGGTTGTGTGGTCGTGGAAGACGAAGTTACTATTTGGGGTCAAGTAGGTGTAAAAAGCGGAATTACGATTGCCAAAGGAACCGTCATTTATGCACAATCTGGTTTAGGATTTTCTACAGAACCAAATAAAACATATTTTGGTTCTCCAGCAGAAGAAGCAAGGACGAGATTCAAAGAGATGGCCTATATCAAAAAAATTCCTGAATTGATTGAAAAACTAAAAAACATATAAATGTCACCTAAAAAAATTGTCAAGCATTTTTACGACTTGGATTTGGCCAAGGATGAAGGTGCTATTTCCCATTTCCATGCGGATTGTCAACTCTATTGGAACAGCAGTCAAGGGTTTACGATATTGGATTATGAAGGAATCAATGCTATGTTGGAAGGCGTTCGAAAGTCATTTCTATCTTTTAAATATCGATTGAGTCATTTATTGGAAGACGGTAAAACAGTCACTGCACGCTATACCATTTTTGTGACTCCCATAGAAAATCCTGATGAAGATCAGCCCTTAGCCCATTTCATATCGATATGGGAAGTAAAAAAGGGTAAATTATATAAAGGTTATGAAATCAGTCAGTTAGCTGATGAAGATCCTGTAAGTCTTAAAACATTTTCTGAAATAAAAATTTAAATACATTTTATAGATAATAGGCAATAGGTTACTTTTGCATGGTCTAAATAAATAAAATCAACATATACATGAGCGTTTTAGTTAACAAGAATTCAAAGATAATTGTACAAGGTTTTACTGGTAGTGAAGGAACTTTCCATGCCACACAAATGATAGAATATGGAACCAACGTGGTTGGTGGTGTGACACCAGGAAAAGGTGGTCAGACTCATCTTGATAGACCAGTTTTTAATACAGTAAAAGATGCTGTAGACCAAGCGGGAGCCGATACATCCATATTGTTCGTTCCACCAGCTTTTGCTGCCGATGCCATTATGGAAGCTGCCGATGCTGGAATCAAGGTGATTATCTGCATTACTGAAGGTATCCCTGTGGGCGATATGATAAAAGCTGCCGATTATTTAAAAGATAAGGATTGCCGTTTGATTGGACCTAACTGTCCAGGAGTGATTACACCAGGAGAAGCAAAAGTTGGTATTATGCCAGGCTTTGTATTCAAAAAAGGAAAAGTAGGCATCGTTTCAAAATCCGGAACATTGACCTATGAAGCTGCTGACCAAGTGGTAAAACAGGGATTGGGAATAACTACCGCTATCGGAATTGGTGGAGACCCAATTATTGGAACCACAACAAAAGAAGCTGTTGAATTATTGATTAATGATCCAGAAACGGAAGCTGTTGTAATGATAGGTGAAATCGGAGGTCAGTTGGAAGCTGATGCAGCGCGTTGGTATAAAAACAGTGGCAGCAAAAAACCAATCATCGGTTTTATTGCTGGTGAAACGGCTCCTGTGGGTCGCACAATGGGACATGCTGGTGCGATTGTAGGCGGAAGTGATGACACTGCGCAAGCGAAAAAGAAAATCATGCGTGAGTGTGGAATTCATGTAGTGGAATCTCCTGCCGAAATAGGTAAAAAAGTAAAAGAAGTTATGGGATAATAAAATCCTATTATCGTTATAAATCCTCATAAATTCCTCATAATTTTATGAGGTTTTTTATTTCATGCAACTTCTTATCGTTATATTTGAAATTAGAAAAACAACCTAAAAACGTATACATTCATAGTCAAATATTTCTCGTATACGTCGCAAAAAACTATTTACATGAAATTATTGGAAGGAAAAACAGCAATCATCACTGGGGCTTCTCGTGGTATAGGAAAAGGAATTGCTCAAATATTTGCAGAACACGGTGCCAATGTTGCATTTACGTATAGCTCATCTGTTGAATCTGCAAATGAATTGGAAAAGGAATTGAATGCTTCGGGTGTGAAAGCCAAAGGATTTCAAAGCAATGCCGCCGATTTCAATGAAGCACAAAAATTAGTGGATGATGTTTTGGCTGAATTTGGAAACATTGATATTTTGGTTAATAATGCTGGTATTACAAAAGATAATTTGTTAATGCGAATGGGCGAGGAGGATTTTGACACAGTCATTGAAGTCAATTTAAAGTCAGTTTTTAATATGACCAAAGCAGTGATGAGACCGATGTTGAAACAACGCAAAGGGTCTATTATCAATATGAGTTCTGTAGTTGGAGTGAAAGGAAATGCAGGACAAACCAACTATGCAGCTTCAAAAGCGGGAATCATCGGATTTTCAAAATCAGTGGCGTTGGAATTGGGCTCAAGAAACATTCGTAGCAACGTTATAGCGCCAGGTTTTATCGAAACAGAAATGACTGCCAAGTTAGATGAAGCAACCGTTAAAGGCTGGAGAGATGCCATTCCATTGAAACGCGGTGGAACGCCTGAAGATATAGCTAATGTTTGTGTTTTTCTTGCAAGTGATATGAGTGCTTATGTTACTGGGCAAACATTAAATGTTGACGGTGGAATGCTCACTTAAAATTTGCGATTTTAGAATTACGATTTACGATTTTAAAAATTGCATATTCGTAAATCGTCAATCGTAATTCGTAAATAAATAATGCAAACACAAACAATCCTATATATCATATTAGCTGGATTCATAGCGCTATCATTAGCGCTTTTTCAGTATATATATAAATCAAAGAAACGAACCAAGGTTTTTATGCTCTTGGCTTTTTTGAGGTTTGTAACGATTTTTTCTGTGTTACTGCTTCTTATAAATCCAAAGTTTGATAAGATTACTTATTCCAACGAAAAACCAAATTTGGTCATTGCGGTAGACAATTCCGAATCGGTTGCGTATTTAAAACAAGACTCCAATGTTCGTCGTTTGGTTTCTGAATTAAAATCACACAAAGAACTAAATGAGCGTTTCAATGTAGAGGTGTATCGATTTGGAAAAAATGTTGTGAATAATGATTCACTTACGTTTGATGAAAAACAATCCAATCCAACCTTGGTGTTTGACAGACTGCAGCAAGTGCAAGGTTCTACACCATCTCCGACTTTATTGATAACAGATGGAAATCAAACCTACGGCAATGACTATGAATTTTCAACCAATCGATACAAACAGCCTATATTTCCTGTTATTCTTGGAGATACCATACAGTATATGGATGTCAAAATCCAACAATTGAATGTCAATCGATATGCCTATTTAAAAAATCAGTTTCCCGTTGAAATTATTGCAGTCTATTCTGGAAATTCAGTGGTTAACACTCAAGTGAAAATTACGTCCGGTAACGCAACTTTATTTACTCAAAATGTGAGTTTTAGTAAGGAGAATTCTTCACAAGTCATCAATTTAACTTTGCCAGCAAACAGAGTGGGTGTCAATAGTTACAAAGCGGAAATCGTTCCTATTGAAAACGAAAAAAATGTAATCAATAATGTTAAGAATTTTGCCGTAGAAGTCATCGACCAAAAAACAAATGTGGCAATCGTTTCAGATATTATACATCCTGATTTGGGAGCTTTAAAAAAATCAATAGAAGTTAATGAGCAACGTCAAGCGTCAATACTAAAGCCCAATGAATTTATAAATCAATCAAATGATTTTCAATTAGTTGTTTTATATCAACCAAACAATAGCTTTAGATTGGTTTATGATGAAGTTGAGAAATCGAAACTTAATACTTTTGTGATTTCAGGTGTCAATACGAGTTGGTCAGCACTTAACGGATTCCAATCTTTTTATACGCAAAATATCACGAATCAAACGGAAGATTTTCAGCCATTGTTAAACCCAAATTATTCTACGTTCATAATAGATGATTTAAATTTTAGTGATTTCCCACCATTAAGATCTGAATTTGGTGCGGTGAAATTTTCTGTCCCTGTGGAAACAATTTTGTTCAAAACGGTTAATGGTACACAAATAAATGAACCTTTGTTGGCGACTTTTGAAATGAACAATAGAAGAGAGGCTATTTTACTTGGCGAAGGTATTTGGAGATGGCGAGCGCAAACCTATTTGGACAACCAATCTTTCGTTGAATTTGACAATTTTATAGGTAAATTGGTTCAGTATTTAAGTTCCAATCAAAAGAAAACACGATTGAATGTTTCCTATGAATCTTTTTATAACGGAAATGAAGATGTTAAGGTTTCCGCACAATATTTCAACAAAAATTACGAGTTTGATGCAAATGCAACAATTAATATCACGCTTAAAAATAAAGACACCCAAGATTCTAGAACCTTCCCCTTCATTTTAAAAAACACGAATTACGAAGTAGATTTGAGTGGCTTGACTGCAGGTGATTATTCATTTACTGTGACTGTTGCCAGCGAAAACATTTCTAGCTCTGGCGAGTTTAAAATCCTGGATTATAATGTAGAACAACAATTCTTGAATGCCAATGTCACAAAACTGCAAACCTTGGCGACTAACAGTCAGGGAACAACGTATTTTATTGATGATACGAAGTCTTTAATAGAGAATTTGGTAAAGGACGATCGTTTCGTCACGATTCAAAAAAGCAGTAAAAATGTTGTATCTTTGGTCGATTGGAAATTTCTACTTGCCATAATCGCATTGAGCCTATCTGCAGAATGGTTCATTAGAAAATACAACGGATTAATTTAAAACAAAATCAACTATGGAAAGATTACCTAAAATTGCATTACCCGTATTTATCGTTGCTATTGTGTTAATTATTTTACTCTTTAAATCAACAGTTACTATTGATTCAGGAGAAGCGGGAGTACTTTATAAAACATTTGATGAAGGTGTCGTTACGAATGAACCACCTCTGGGTGAAGGATTTCATATAGTAGCGCCTTGGAATAAGGTGTTCGTTTATGAAGTGCGTCAACAAGAACTATTCGAAAAAATGAGGGTATTGTCTTCAAATGGATTAGAAATTCAAATTGATGCCTCTGTTTGGTATGAGCCTGTTTATAAGGATTTAGGGAATTTGCACCAAAGTTTAGGTCAAGATTATCTGCAACGTGTCATACAGCCTTCTATCAGAAGTGCTGCGCGTAGTGTAGTAGGTCGTTATACACCAGAGCAATTATACTCTAGTAAGCGTGATGCCATTCAAGATGAGATTTTTGACGAAACCAAAAAGATATTGTCTAAACAGTATGTTCAATTGAATGAAGTCTTGGTTAGGGATGTAACGTTGCCAAATACGATTAAAGAGGCCATTGAACGTAAATTGAGACAAGAGCAGGAATCATTAGAATATGAATTTAGATTGGTGACGGCCTCCAAAGAAGCAGAGAAAGTGATAATTGAAGCCCAAGGTAAAGCAGAATCAAACCGAATTTTGAGCGCCTCGTTGACTGATAAAATACTTCAGGATAAAGGAATAGACGCTACTATGAAATTAGCCGAATCGCCGAACAGCAAAGTGATAGTCATCGGTTCAGGAGATTCTGGATTACCTATTATTCTTGGAAACCAATAAGGTTAACATAAATTTAAGAACCAAAGATTAGGAATATTAAATATTAATTAGCGACCTTTGCAATCAACAAAAAAAGAGCATGATATATATTCAATCACATCACCATCATTTTCATACTGGCACTCAAGCGAGCTGAAGATGTATTGAATAAAATCAAGATATTTTTAAAACCGTTTGAGTAAATCAAGCGGTTTTTTCATTTTTAAAAACTTCGATTTATTCATACAAAATCAAAAAGTAGAAAAATGAGTAAATTAAAAATTGCAGTGCAAAAATCGGGTCGATTGCATGATGACTCTATGAAAATCCTCAATGACGTAGGGATTTCAATTGATAACGGAAAAGACCAATTAAAAGCGTCAGCCCGAAACTTCCCTCTGGAAATTTTCTACCTTCGAAATGGTGACATTCCTCAATATTTGCACGATGGCGTTGTAGATGCGGCTATTATTGGGGAAAATATTCTGATAGAGAAAGGAAACGGAATTTCCATTGTTGAGAAACTTGGTTTTTCCACTTGTAAGGTTTCGGTAGCGGTTCCAAAATCCATGAAATACAAAGGGATTCAAGATTTACAAGGGAAACGTATTGCCACTTCTTATCCAAATACAGTCACTAAATTTTTAGAAAAAAACGGTATTGAAGCACAGCTTCATATCATTAATGGTTCGGTAGAGATTGCTCCAAATATTGGCCTTGCGGATGCTATCGTCGATATTGTGTCGAGTGGAAGTACATTATTCAAAAATGGTTTGAAGGAAGTGGAAATATTATTAAAATCGGAAGCGGTTTTAGCGGTTTCAAGCCAAATTTCTAAAGAAAATAAGGCCACTTTGGATAAGCTACAATTTCGTTTGCAATCCGTTTTAAAAGGACGGCAAAGCAAATACATATTGCTGAACGCTCCGAATGATAAATTAGATAAAATCATCAGCATTCTCCCAGGAATGAATAGTCCTACGATTTTGCCATTGGCGAAAGAAGGTTGGAGCTCTCTGCATTCCGTCATCAACAAAAATGAATTCTGGGAAGTCATCGACGAGTTAAAACGAAATGGTGCCGAAGGTATTTTAGTATGTCCAATTGAAAATATGGTCGTCTAAAATTCCTGCGAAGGCAGGAATCTCATGATTATAACCGAAAACACAAACAAATGCAAATCATAAAAAACCCAATTGTAGAATCTTGGTCAGAATTATTAAAGCGACCAACACAAACCGTAGAAAACATCGAAAAAACGGTCAATCAAATCTTCGATGATGTGCAGCGCAATGGTGAAAAGGCCATTGAAAAATACACAGCAATGTTTGATGGTGTTGAAATGCCTTTGGAACAAGTTTCAGCTGAAGAAGTAACATCAGCAGCTCATCAAGTTTCAGAAGATTTAAAACAGGCTATTCAAACAGCCAAGCAGAATATTGAAACCTTTCACAAAGCGCAACTAACGGATAGAATAGAAGTAGAAACCATGCAAGGCGTCCATTGCTGGCAAGAAAAACGTCCAATTGAAAAAATCGGTTTGTATATTCCAGGCGGAACTGCACCTTTATTTTCAACCGTTTTAATGCTTGCTGTTCCAGCCCAAATTGCTGGTTGCAAAGAAATCATTCTGTGTTCGCCACCAAATAAAGAAGGTCAGATTGCGAACGAAATATTATATGCAGCACGATTATGCGGCGTCACAAAAATCTACAAAGTTGGAGGTATTCAAGCCATTGCAGCTTTGACCTTCGGAACTAAAACCATTCCGCAGGTGTATAAGATTTTCGGTCCAGGCAACCAATTCGTAACGGTCGCAAAACAGTTGGCTACGAAATACGGAGTCGCCATCGACATGCCTGCAGGCCCAAGCGAACTGTTGGTTTTTGCAGACGATTCAGCGAATGCATCTTATATTGCTTCTGATTTATTAAGTCAAGCCGAACAT